>NZ_JAMAVT010000019.1:0-115887 GCF_023713665.1 Paenibacillus sp. MER 180
AGATGGCGATCCACCTGGATCGCCTAGAAAGACGAGGATAACCACCATGGGTTCTCTTACATCCCTAGACTGCAAAACAAAAGAAACCCTGTGCTTTATAAAAAGACAGGGTTTCTCAACAATCTGAGGATGTCCATTCGGACATCCTCTTTTTCTATTCTGCATGTGGATATCGTCCTATTGTTGGGATAATAATCATGTTATTTTCGTGATGCATTGCTCTTTAATACAGAGGCTACTTTTTTGAACTGGATATTTTCTTGGTTCATTTTGACCATCTGATCTTTAAGAACCTCTGCTGTAATTCTCCCACCAGCACCGACATGCCCAATTGCGATACATACATCATGACGGCGGAAATGCTCGCGCATTAGCATGAACTGCTTATGAACAGCCGCCTTCGTATGTACATCATCTAGGAAGATGTGGTTCTCTAAGCTGGGAACCTGCACCTCGTTTGCGATCTTGCCAACAATGCTGCGAAAATTAGTATGGCTGTCCACGAAGAAAAGCCCACGTTCTTTGCATACTTTCAACACATTTCGCATAACACGCTCATCAACTGTAGCCTTAGAACCCATATGATTGTTCATGCCTATGGCGTGGGGGACATTGTCGATAGCTGCATGTACCCGTTTCTGAATTTCAGCATCGCTCAGATCCGTTGTTATTGCTCCAGGCCCAAGCCAATGTTTCTTGCCTGACAATGCTTCCATCGGCATATGAACGATAACATCATGACCTGCGGCGTGCGCACGCTTCGCGTCTCTTTCTGTACTTGGCATGAAGGGCATAACAGCGACAGTCACTTTATAGGGCAGCTCCATAATCTCTGTAGTACCCTTGGCGTTATTCCCGAAATCATCAATAATGATCATTGCCGTTTTTTCTCCGTGCTGCCGATCGGATAAGGATTGTACGTCAACAGGGAATAACGGCAAGCTAAGGAATGCCACTATAAGGCTAAGGGCAATCCGGTATGACAAGCGTTTATTTACATCTTTCACATCAGCACCTGCTTTCTTGCTTGCTTCAATGATATCCTTGCTTATCATTGTTCATCGAAAACGTACAAACCATGCTTATTATTTTTTAGCAGAATCAGTTATTCGATGCAGGGCATAGTAAAAGGGTGCTGTATTTATGTATTTCACGAGCAGGGTGCGAAGTTTATGTGGTCGAAGTGACAAAAGGAAAAAGAGGGAGGAGTTTGTCGTTAACATGTATAGATGGTTTGTTATCCCTATATTCGTTATCGTTTGTGTTGCTGTATCCTCCATACCGCAATACGCATTCTCCGCAGAACAGCAAACAGTAGATAATGAGCTTACAACATTTATTCAGCAATTATTTGCGAATCGAGCCAAATATTTACTTCGTCAGGAAGATGGGCTGCTCCGCGATTTTTATATGCCTGAACGCGCATCAAGCATGAGGGCGATGAAGCATGAACAGATGCGTGCACAATATGTACAAACGTGGGTGAAGCATAGGCAACTTCAATTGGCGGATGCTGCTAGCAGCCCAAGAGTAATTCGGGCGAATAAACGTAATGATCAGGTATTTGTCTCCGCTGTAGATTCATTGCGTCTCGGATATACGTACAATCAACCGTCATGTCAAGTCGAGCACTTCGGGATAGGTACGCGGCATGCGCTTACCCTGATAAGGAAGAATGGATCGTGGAAGGTACTACGAGAATGGTATTTAGACCCTCTGGAAGAGAATCCTGATCTAATCCCGAAATTAACCGAGTTACCGCGCAATTCAGCGTCTAATCGGGTTAATGACAAGACAAACCAAGCATCGGGTCTACATTCAACTTCAACTCGCTACAACCGTGATAAGGCTATTGATTATGCGAATAAATACGCAGGAATAGCTTGGGGGGCTGGTAACAATCATCGCTACAACCCCAGATATCGGGATTATACCGGGCAAGGAGGGGATTGTACGAATTTTGCTTCCCAATGTATTGGCGATCAAGAAGGCGGCGGATTGCGCATGAAGGGTGGATGGCATCACTATCGCTCAGGAGGCAGTAAAGCATGGGTACAGACCGATGCTTTCAAAAACTTCCTCATATACAGCGGGTACGGCAAAGTCATCAAAAAAGGAACCTACACTACAATTGTCCAGACCAGCAATCAGCATCCAAACGGCGCTTGGGCTGGTCTTAAGGCGGGAGACCTGATTGGGTACGAGCTTAATGGCGATATCGATCATTTTTCGATTGTAGTTGGCTTTGATGCTCAAGGTTACCCGCTCGTGAATTCACACACTGCCGATCGTTACCGAGTACCTTTTGATCTAGGCTGGGATAAATATACGATGTACTGGCTCATCCATATTCGTGATTAGCTTGGCAGAACTGGTCAGCACTTCGGCACATACCTCGTCCACTCCGATCATACAATGATGAGGACAAGAAGGAGTGGTCGGAAGGTGAACGAATGTTGTTGTCATCACTCGTAAAGCAAGCTGCACTTCGAAGTGCAGTTCTCGTCATTGGTAAAGGAATAGGCCTTGCAGGCAGAGTAGCCATAACAAGAATGCTCGGTGCAGAAGGCATTGGGTTATACCAGATTGCCTATTCCTTCTTCGGCATGGCCTTGATGGTCATTTCCGGAGGGTTGCCTACTACGCTCGCTTTATTTACAGCGAAGCAGTCTGATCGAGGTTGGAGGGTATTCCAGCTTTTATCCGTTTATACTGCATTAATTGGGATGGGACTCGCATTTTGGACACAATACTATGCGAACAACATTGCTGTGCTGATTGGAGATGTAGAACTTGCATGGGCGCTGCGAGCTCTAGCTCCGGCATTAATCGCTGTACCACTTCTCCAATTAGCACGCGGTTATATGCAGGGAATCCGCAGCTATGAAGCGATTTCCTTGTCCGAATTAACGGAGCAAGCAGTGCGGATTACGGTACTGATTATTTTCGTAAGCCTGTACGCTGCTCAAGGTGTAGGTCGAGCCATAGGCTACGGGTTGTATGGTACGACGATTGCAGCTATTGCCGCATTTTTGTTTTTGACGATATATGCATCTTCCACACGGCGTGCAGCGATAATGATCACATATTCCCCATTGAGCAAAGAAGGGTTAGGTCTTTTCCTAAGATCCTCCTTCGTAATCGGTTGCACGCGAATGCTTGTACCACTTTCAGACTTCATTGACTCCATCCTTATTCCAAACAGACTGCAGGCTGCAGGGTATTCTATACCAGATTCAATCGCGATGTATGGCATTATTACAGGAATGGCTGCTGTCATCGTCTATATGCCGACGATGATAACGGCCTCTGTCTCTTATACAGTAACGATGAAGATAGCAGCGAAGCACGAAGCAGGCATGGAGAGCGGGCGCGATATCGAACGAATTCTCCGATTTGTCTGGACATGGGGAATCATTAGCGGACTTTTTATTTTCCTGTATGCGAAGGAAGCGGCAATACTCCTATTCGGCGTGGAAGCTGCAGCTGAGCCTATTCGATACCTATGTGCAATCCCTCTTATTGTTGGGTTGCGTGAACTTACCACGAGTATCCTGTGGGCCCAAGAGCGCAAGCGGACTCCATTAACGGGACTTGCACTGGGAATCGGCCTATCCGTCTTGCTTCAATTCTTTATTGTTGCAATTCCAGGGTTTGGGTACAGAGGAGCTGCGATTGGAATTCTTCTTATGGAAACGGTAGCCGTTCTTTGGAATTTGCATGCGCTTCGGAATGCTAACGTAACCTTATTCACAATTAAGTGGGTAGGATGGGATCTCATATTGTTTTCTTGTATCATGTTTGTCCTCATATCACCCTTTATTAAGGAAGGGCAACTAACATTGATTGTTCTAAGTGCACTTTTCTATTGGATAAGCGCAGCTTTCCTTATCGTTATAAGATACCGCAAGTAGAAATTTGCAGAATGATAGCGAGATAGGGAGCCCCCTGTGTTCCATATCATGTTAAAAATTCACACAGGGGCTTGATTTCGTTCTCATCAGGACTACAGGAAGAATGGAAGTAAAAATAAGTCATCAATGAATCCAAATGGGATTCGGCGAGGGAAAAAGCGGCGTCTTGAGAAAAAGCCAGGCTGAAACCATAATTGTTTACACAATTCCAGCTCACTTGATGATAGTAATTAGGATCCATAAGTGCCTCCTTGTAAATATCAGTCATCTCAGCATCAGTCTATCCGCGAATCCCTATAATGCTCACGGCTATAGCCTAATTTCACATAGAAACAAATTCATTTTCTTCTGTCACAAACAGCTGTGCTATGTCGTTCTATGTGCAAATCGATCTTAAGGAGAGAAGCACATGAGAGAACAGACATGCATCATAATTGGAGGCGGCTATGCCGGATTGAATGCTGCACACGCTATGTCAAGTAGTATGAAGGGCATGAAATACTCCTCCCTTCATATTTTTCTTATTGACCAGCAAGCACATCATTTGCGTAAAGTACTCCTGTTTAAGCCTGCTGCCACAGACTCGGCCATTACGGTTCCATGGTCGGATGTATTGCCTAGCAGAGTTACATTCATTCAAGGGAGTGTTACTTCCATACAAGGAGCCAACAAGCATGTACTATACGAAGGCCGGGATGGCCAATTACATCGTATCTCATATGACTTTCTCATTGTTGCTCTTGGGAGTACTATTCGAAAACCGGCTGAAGAACAAGGAGGAATTGCGCTTACCCATGATCATGCAGCATTGCAGATCCAACAGCAATGGCGAAGCAATATGCAGAAGGCAGCAGGAATACAAGATCAGCTCGAACGCAAGCGTCTCATGTCGGTTGCTGTAGTAGGAGCAGGAATTAGTGGCATTGAGACTTCTGCCGAATTAGCTTACGCAATGCGGATGGAGGCTATTGAGCTCGGATTAGCTGCGAATGACGTTCGAGTTTCTTTAATAAATGCGCAGGAGCGGTTATTCACCGAAGGCCCCTTGAAGGTAGCTGCCAAGTTGGAAGCTGCACTGAACGAGTTAGGTGTTGCTGTAATTCACCACAGTCGAGCAAGTCATGTGAGGGATGGAATGCTGCACTTTGTTGGCCGCGATCCGCTGCCAGTTGGCGTATGTATTTGGACACTGGGCCTTCAGCCTAATCCAGTCCTTCGTTCACTTGGTTTACCCGTAACTGAAGAAGGGAAAGTCATCGTAGATGCAAGTTATCGAGTTCATGGCCTCCCGGGAGTATATAGTATCGGTGATTGTGCGCATATCGTTGATCCGAAGAATGGTAGTCCAGATCGTATGACATGCAAGGAAGCTATTCCACAAGCAAATCGGCTAGCCAAAATCATAGCAGCAGACATTGCCCATCGTCCTGCGCCATTACACCAGTCTTATATGGAGTTATTTTGTATTGGCCTAGGTCCAGAAAGTGGATTGGTGTGGTGCCGGCAATGGGGAATAGATTTCGTACTGACAGGCAAGCTCGGATGGAAGATACGAAAGTTCACCTGGGATTCTGCTAGTTTGATAAAATAATGGCATCAATTGTGATTACAAGGGAGAAGGACAATATGGATACGACAGAACTTTATCATCAATATAAAGCACTGCTGTTCACACTTGCGTATCAGTTGACTGGTTCAACTGTTGACGCAGAAGATGTTGTGCAAGAGGTATTCGTCAAAATCCATAAGTTAGACGGAATTGAGCTTGAACAACCGAAGGCATATTTGTGCAAAATGGTTACGAATCAGTGCTATGATTTGCTAAAATCGGCTCAGCGCCGACGAGAGCAATATTTCGGTACTTGGCTGCCAGAGCCTGTTGCGACAACCTACGAGGATCCGATGAATTCAATTGTACGTTCTGATTTGCTATCCTACGCGATGCTTGTGCTGCTTGAACGATTAGCGCCTGTGGAACGCACGATCTTCATCTTGCGTGAAGCGCTCGGGTTCGACTATCCCGCAATTGCACAAATTGTGAATAAAAATGAGGCGAATTGCCGCAAGTTGTTAAGCCGAGCCCGCAATAAGATGGGAATTTCGGAGGAGGAGCCTATCCCTCATGAGCTGGCTAGTGAGGAATGGGTAATGCGTTTATTACAAGCACTGAGGTCGAATAGCGTGGATGCCGTCGTGTCTATGCTGCATGAAGATATCGTTGTTCTGTCTGATGGAGGCGGCAAGGTGTCGGCTGCTGCACATCCAATTACAACGCCAGAACGAGTCGCACAATTCCTCATCGGACTTATGAAGAAGACTGCCCAACAAGAGTTCCTTACGCATTACGAATTTCCCTCTATTAATGGGCAAGCGGGAGTGATCGTTCATACCAATGGACGACCCGACACCGTTATCCTGCTTCATTCGGAGGGGGCTGCCATTCGCAATATCTATTTCGTACGCAACCCAGATAAGCTTGTACGACTCTAATTGTGAATGACCTCTCATAAAATCAGACTGAGAGCCGATCGACCGTTGTTAAAGAATCTACAAGTAGTTGATTCGGCTCTAAAATAATGAGGACTTGACAATTATATAGTTAGGAGCCATACTATATGTATGACCAATCAACCATTATTTACTAAGAGCAATGAAACCGCACCTACACTCATTCAATCCAAGCGGCAGATTGATCGCTACAACCTCGACGTTGACGCACAAGCCATTCTTGTTGCTGCACGGTTAATGGAGGCTGGTGCGAAGCTAGGACATGCGGCAGAAGTTCATTTCTCCAGATTCGGACTATCAACAGGTCGATATCGCTTATTAGCTGACTTGGAGGACAATGGGGGAGAGGAGCTGCCATCGCAATTAGCCAACAACCTCGGTGTGACTCGTGCGACTGTCACGGGCTTAATCGATACCTTGGAACGCGATGGCCTCGTCACTCGGCGTACTAGTGCATCAGACGGTAGGCAAAAGTCAGTTGTTCTCACAGATCAAGGAGCTAATAAGCTTCGTGAGATGGCACCGGAACATTTTGCAAGGCTGGAAGCCATGGTAGGACAGCTTACTGCTGAAGAACGCACCGTGTTTCTCGACCTACTCGGAAGGGTTACCGAAGGAATTTCAGCACTTACCGTGGAATCTATCGTCTAAACAGGGACAGTGGATGATCGTGAAAGGGGCTAGTCTTGACTAGCCCTCCTTTCCACCCATATAGTTAGGAACCTAATTATATGAGGTGTAGGAGTGAGCAATTTTTTTAACAGAAAGGGTGAAGACAAACATTGAACAGATCAGATGATGCAAGTGAGACCAAGGATGGTAGTAATAGGATATCTAAGCCTTCTGTTCTCTGGCGCGATATCATGATAGCTTATGCTGCGCCGGCGTTGATGGCCGGGATTGGAGGAGTGGTGATCGGTGACCAGATTCTGTTCATTGCCGCCTTTACTTCGATAGGAGGGACATCTGCCGTAACAGCATGGATCATTGGTCGTTGGCTGAAAGATTGGGGATTACATACACAATGGTTGAACAGGTCGCATCTTCTTGTCATTGCAACGATATTCGCCTTTTTAGGAGTAGCAACAGGGTTGCTGATAGCTTTGGTTGTTACAGAACTGTCGATTTATGCATTTTCACAAGAGATTGCATGGTTGGATCGGGTGTGGATAGATTTTCCTCTATCTGTCACGATAGCGAGCACAACTACAGTATGCCGCTGGTATAAGGCAACACACAAACATACATCGAACAGGAGCGTGTAAGAAATGATCGTAGTAATCGGTGCAACAGGAACCATCGGCAGAGAACTGCTAAACAGTCTGATTCAAGCAAACGTACCCGTACGGGCCATCAGCAGAGAGCCTGACAAACTCCGGATTCAATTAGGCGCGGGCAACTATAAGCATGTGGAGATTGCCCGGGCAGATGCATCCGACGCAGCAACATTGCGCTCTGCATTCCAAGGGGCGAGCCAACTTTTTCTGTCTATGTCAAATAGTCCGAGACAAGTGGAATTAGAGAGCTCTGTCATCCGAACGGCTATCGAAGCCGGCATTGAGCATATTGTAAAGATTTCTAGCCCGCTCTATAACGCTCTTGCTCCAGTGGAGATTGCCAGATGGCATCTGGAAATCGAAACCTTGCTCAACGATTCAGGTATATTGCATACCGTACTGCGACCCTATGCTTTTATGCAGAACTTACTTCGATTGAATGGGCCGATTCGCAAGCACAATACCTTCTACGGCTCAATGGGGAGCTCAGCATGCAACTACATCGATTGCCGAGATATTGCGGATGTCGCCGCAGAAGTACTGACGAATCACAAGAAAGCAGGACGCATCTATACACTCACTTGTTCAGAAGTGTTCAATTATGAACAAATTGCGGCCAAATTCACAGCAATGCTCGGTCGTCCTATTACGTATATCAACATGGATTCGAACACACAGCGCCGTTCCTTAATGGAACAAGATCATATGCCGCTATGGCTTGCGAATCACGTTGTAGAGATTCAAGCCATGTCTGTAGCTATTCCGGAGCATCCTACAGATACAGTTGCTCGATTGCTCGGCCAAGCACCGAGAACGCTCGATAACTTTCTCGAAGAACATATTGGCCTATTCCAGTAGTAGTAGATGCATTTCGCCGCTTTTGATTTCTTACTTATACCAGTTGTAATATTTTCAATATAATTCATAAATATTGATCGATTAACATAATCTTCGCATGAACATAAGTTTCCCTTAACATACGAGCCCCATAATAATGTTGAACGGAGAGGTTCAATCCCCCGCATCACAAAATGAGGAGGCGAAGAAGAATGAATATGCTAACTGTGTTGAAACGCAAATGGTTCAAAGTTGTACTTGCTGCATTAATCGCACTGCCCACGTTGTCCTTGGGAGCAGGGTCTAACGCTTATGCGGAGGGGCCAGCCGATCCGGCGCCGTATATCACGGCAAAGGGTACACCGAACGGCAAGAAAGTATTGTTCGATAACACTCACGGTCAAACGGCTGGCGCAGCAGACTGGGTAATTGATGGCGGCTTCTCAGATTTCGCTAACGGCATTGCAGACAAAGGCTATGAGGTTAAGGAATTGCGCAAGTCTACGCCAATCACTTATGATGATCTGAAAGATTATCAAGTGTTTGTTATTGGCGAGGCCAACATTCCGTATAAGACATCCGAGCAAGCAGCAATGCTGCAGTATGTCAACAGTGGGGGCAGTATCTTCTTCATCGCAGACCATTACAATGCGGATCGCAACAAGAACCGCTGGGACGCTTCTGAAGCATTTAACGGCTACCGCCGTGGAGCATGGAGCAACCCAGCACAAGGGATGAGCACAGAGGAGGCCAACTCAGCTGCTATGCAGGATGTTGCAAGCTCCGATTGGCTGTCCGACAACTTCGGTGTTCGTATTCGCTACAATGCACTCGGTGACATTAATGCTAACGTGATTGTCGATCCACAGCAAGCATTCGGCATTACGAATCAAGTAAGCAGTCTTGCCATGCATGCGGGTTCAACGGTTGCAATTACAAATCCACAAATTGCGAAAGGCATCGTGTACTTGCCTGCGGTAAGCAGCAGCCAGAAATGGCCAAATGCAGTAGATCAAGGCGTATATAACGGAGGCGGTGTCGCAGAAGGGGCTTATGTATCTATCTCGAAGGTCGGGTTAGGGAAAGCTGCTGTCATTGGTGATTCCTCTCCAGTAGAAGATGCAACACCGAAATATTTGCGCGAAGAGAATGGACAGACGAAAAAAACATATGATGGCTACAAAGAGCAGGATGATGCCGCACTGCTCATGAACCTTATTGACTGGCTTGCCGAGCAGGAGTCATACACAAGCTTCACACAGGTGCCAGGACTGCAGCTTGACACACCAACTGCATTGCTGCCGTTCGAGACGCCGCACCTCAGTACAGAGCCGCAGCCTGAGCCATGGGCAGCCCCTGCAGCGGGCTACAAATGGTGGGATTCTTCCACATTCAAGAAAGGCTCATATGGCGCTCCGAGTGGGGGACAGAACCCATCTGGCAATCCTGCGATGACACATCCTGCAACGGTAACTGCAGCGACACCTTTCAATGTAACGATTACAGCAGGCGGCTTAGCGCCGAACAGCAGCATTACGCTTCAAATCGGCGTATACTTAACGGGCGGGCAGCAAGTCGGTCAAGTGCAGCAAGATAATGGCAGTTGGCCTACCGGATATGGCTATAACAGCGTCACACTCACAGCGGATAGCACTGGTACTGCCGTGAAGACATTCCAAGTGCGGACACAATCAGGCAAGAGCGGGGCAGCCAGCATTCGTCTCCGCAAGGATAGCAGCAATGTATATCAAACTAATCCAATTACAATTGCACCTTAAGCTATAAATGTCATGAATTGTCTGACATAGCAAGATCGTGTAGAGAAGTCCCGGCGCGGTTGCCAGAGCTTCTCTATCCTTTCTTTCGAAAGACACCAGTCAAGATAGGGTAGATGCGTCCAACACAGATGAGGAGAATCCATATGAGCAATGAAACAGCAGCACCTCTTCGCGAAACCAGTGATTCTTGCATAGTAGCCATTATACATACAAGTGACATTCACGGAACCGTTATGCCTTATCGTTATGCGGATCAGCAGCATATTGAAGCAGGGTTAGCCAGAATGGCGACCGCTATTGACACTCTGCGCCATCAGTATAAGGAATCTGTACTGATCGACAATGGCGATCTGCTTCAAGGCACACCGCTAACCTATTATCATGCTCGCATACAACCAGAGCTGCCTAATCCAATGGTCGCCTGCATGAACCAGATCAAGGCAGATGCTGCCGTCATCGGGAACCATGAATTTAACTATGGGCTTCCCTATTTGAAGCAGGCGATTAAGGAGTCTCAGTTTCCATGGCTCAGCGCAAATCTGCTTCGAGCAGAAGACGGAGAGCCTTACTTTGGCAAGCCCTATATTGTAAAGGAGTATGCGAATGGACTTAAGATTGGCATATTGGGCCTAACAACCCGGTATATTCCGAACTGGGAATTGCCGCAGCATATTGCAGGAATTTGCTTCGAAGACGCGGTTGTAGCGGCGAAACGCTGGGTGAACATTCTTCGAAATGAAGAGGCGGTTGATCTCGTTGTCGTTTCCTACCACGGCGGATTCGAGCGGGACATGGATACTGGTGTACTAACAGAAGCTGATACGGGTGAAAATCAAGGCTATCGAATTTGCATGGACGTTCCCGGAATCGACATCCTGTTAACCGGTCATCAGCACCGAATGATTGTAGATGAGCAGGTGAACGGGGTATGGATCGCGCAACCGAGCTCCCATGGGCAAGGAATCGGATTCATGGAGATCGGTATGACCAAGCTTGAAGGGAAATGGGCACTAGAACAATGTCAATCTCAGTTCATTTCTGTAGAGGGAACAGTCCCGGACGAACGTATCTTGGAAGCGATCCATGACATCGAACAGAAGGTTCAACACTGGCTGGATCAACCGATTGGTACTATGGAAGGCAATATGTTGGTCGATGATCCGTCGCAAGTCCGGCTTGCAGACCATCCGTTGATCGCATTCATTAATCGGGTTCAAATGGAATACGGATGTGCCGAAATATCGAATACCGCTCTCTTCGATGATAGTGCGCCAGGATTCTATGGAGAGATTACGATGCGACAGGTGCTGGCCAACTATATGTATCCGAATACGCTAAGAGTCATTCGCGTCTCGGGTCAAGATATTAAGGACGCCTTGGAGCAATCTGCCTCTTATTTTGCATTATCGGAACAAGGGAATCACATACAGGTTAGTGAAGCATTCTTATATCCGAAGCCCCAGCATTATAATTATGATATGTGGTCAGGCATTGAATATGAGATTCAAGTCTCACGACCGATAGGACAGCGCGTTACTACGCTAACCGTTGGTGGCGCGCCAATTGAGATGAACGCTGAATATGATGTGGCTATGAACAATTATCGAGCCGGGGGCGGGGGGAATTACGTCATGTTCGCCAATAAGCCAATTGTGCTTGATCTGCCGACAGATATGGCTGAATTAATCGTGGATTATATTAGGAAGCGGGGAACCATTACAGCCGAGTACAGTCATAATTGGAGAGTTGTCTTGTAGGATTTGAAGCAAAATACCATCTTTCAAATCCGAACAAAGGTTATGACTACGAACTAAGGGAGGCTGCTTGAACAGCTTCCCTTGTTTTTGGGGATTCACTCACTTAGAAGCATTTCGCAACCGCACATTCGGATATTCGCCGACATGTAAAAGAAACAGCATGCACCCTATCGTCTCAGAATGACGATAGGGTGCATAAGCAGTATCTTGGAAGCATCCTAAAACAGCTAATGTGAAGAGTGCAGACCCACGGTCATTCTACCAATCCAAGATGTACATAAATAGGGAAGGAAACAACGCCATTTGGCTCTAGATGGTGATCACGTTGATAACGCTTGAGGGCCTGTGTCGTGCTTGATCTGAACTTGCCGTCACACCTTCCTGTGTAATATCCTGCACTTTGCAGCCTCGACTGAATCAATTGCACATCTCCGCCAACATCACCTTCCGCTAAATCGCGTGGATTATGCCTCAAATCACCCAGTGCATGTCCCATAATCGTTACTTTCGTGCCAATCGGAATCATCTCATACAATTCAATAACATCTTTATTGCGCATACGAATACAACCATGACTCGCGTGACGTCCAATGGAATAGGGCTTATTGGTACCATGGATACCATAGTTCCCCCATGTCACATTCAAGCCGAGCCAACGAGGGCCAAATGATGGCCCCCAGTTCTCTCCCTTAAATACGATGCGGAATTCACCCGCGGGAGTTGGGGTAGCGGGATCACCAACTGCGATATGATAAGACTTGATTGTCTTGTTATGCTGTTGCACAACAAGGCGATGAAGGTGGGGGAAGATGATGATCGAGTAGTCATCTCGCTTCGATTCAACGGTATTCAAAGGTTTTGCTTCAACCATATTTGGCACGAGGGTGACCATTGCACATGGAATGGATATACTTAACAGCAATAGCCGACATAAAAGTACATAAGCATGTAAATTCATCGATTTATTTCTCCATAAGGTTTTACACTACGCTGGGGATAGTTTCTCCGTTATTGCGAAATTTATACAATTATAGCTGTATTCTCGGTATTTACAAGAAATTATCAAATGAACAATTCTTTTTAGAAAATATTTGATTGACCCTCTTTCCAATGACATGTTTCAATGTGCTAGTAGATGAATTTGACAGGGAAGGGCGAGTCTGATGAATGATTGGTCACTTACACATCCTCAACTTAGAATTTGGTACATGGAGAATATGCAGCCGAATACAAGCTTAGGCATTATTTCAGTATCGTTGCGGCTGAAATCGAAACAAGGCAATCTGGAGATTCCTTTCCTGCAGCAAGCTGTAAATGAGCTCTTAAGACGAAATGAAGTTCTGCGTCTTCGCATCGTAGAGAGGGACGGACAGGAGCCAAGACAATACATCAGCAAGTATCAAAGCTATGAGGTTCCAGTCATTGATGCTGTCGGTATTGACGTACAATCATGGGAGAAGGCGAGAGCTCAGATGCCAATGCCGTGGAAGGATACCGATCTATTTGAGTTCATTCTGTTGCGGATAAATGCTACGGATTGTGTATTATACCAGCGTTTTCATCATTTCATTCACGATGGAATCTCCCAGCAGCTTATCATTGATGATATTCTTGCCTATTACAGTTGCCTTGTACAAGGTGCAATCTTGCCTGATTCACATCGACCTTCCTACTTGCAGTTCATCGCTAGTGAGCTGGAATACGAGCAATCTGAGCGCCGGGAGAAAGACCGACAATATTGGCTGCAGGAATTTGAAGCACATCCCTCTGACAGCGCACATATAATCTCGCCACTCCAACTGCATGATCCTACCTGTAAATCCAGTCGTATATCTTATCCATTGTCTGCATCCATGCAGCAGCATGTATATCAATTCTGCGAGAAACATCAAGTTAGTCTATTTACATTATTCACCGCACTACTCGGCATTTATTTATACAAGTGGAATGGGAACCAAAATCAAGTCATCGGCACGACATTAAGCAATCGAACGAATAGAGCAGAGAAAAACATGTTAGGTATGTTCGTCAGCACCGTGCCACTGCGCCTCCAGATAGAAGGGAAACAAGACAGGATCTCCTTCATTAAGCAAGTGAACAAAAAGCAATTCTCAGCGGCAAGGCATCAGAAATATCCATTCAATCAGCTTGTACAGGACATTCGCTCCAAGACAGGCGAAAGCTCGCCCCTCTTTCACGCATCCATTGAATATCGAGAGACGGATACGTCGAATGTAAACAGCAATGAGCACGTTCAATATGAATGGGAGCACATCCATTGTGGCTATGAGGAAAATGACTTCCTGCTCCGGGTACAGCGAGTCGCGGCGACGAATGAATTGTCCCTGCACTTTGATTATCAGATAGCTAAGTTCAATTCAGAAGAAATTCAGCGGCAGATTGAACAGTATGTATATGTAATCGAAGAAGTGCTTGCACAGCCTGAACGCTCTATCGACTCAACCGAAATTTGCACGCCTGAGCAGCGTGCAGAGCTGATGACTTCCTTTCAGGCAGCGAAAACACAAGAGTCCAATCCCACTCTCTTAGTCGTCCAAGCGTTCAATGAGCAGTGCGAACGAACCCCTGAAGCTATAGCCATTCGATGCGACCAGAAATCCATCACTTATCGAGAATTAAGTACCAGAGCTGACCGATTGAGTGCGCATCTAAGGAATAAAGGTATCGGGCAGGACGATGTCGTAGGCATCCTGATGGAGCGATCTATCGATACCATCGTCAGTATGCTCGGGATATGGAGAGCTGGCGCGGCTTACATCCCACTAGATCCTGCACTGCCTAATGAACGAATCTCATTTATGCTCACAGACAGCAGTGTCAAGGTCATCGTTACGCATCGAGGCCTAGACAGTCGTTTCTATATCGATAGAGCAATCGATTGGGTGGATCTAGATTGCATCACAGACAGCGACAAGCAAGAAAGTAGGATAGAAAGCAAGCTATTAAGTGACAATCCAATAGCTGACATTCAAGTCACTCACCCTGCTCTAAACAGCCTTGCATATATCATCTATACCTCCGGGTCGACCGGCAATCCGAAGGGGGTGATGATCGAGCATCAATCATTCGGCAGCACTCTGCATTATCGGAACCAAGAATACAAGACAAGGGTAGGAGACACCGTGCTCCCGTTGATTTCCTTCGCGTTCGATGGTTTTGTGGCGACGTGCTGGTCACCGCTTATTACGGGAGCGACAGTTGTGCTGGCAGTTGAGGAGGCGATGAAAGACTTCTATGCCCTACGTAACTTGATTATACAAGAGAAGGTCTATCATATTATTTCCACACCAAGCCTATATGGGTCTTTACTCAATGGATTATCAACAGAAGATATGTCGAGTCTTCGGATTGTTACCTTAGCAGGCGAGCGGGTCAGTGATGCGGTGATAGAGAGAAGCAAGCAGCTTCAGTCCGACACTGAAATTGTAATTGAATACGGCCCTTCCGAGAACAGCGTTGTCACGTCGATCAAGAAAGACGCGCAAGCGGGAGGAGCCTATAGCATTGGCAGACCGTTAGCGAATAGCTTCGTATATATCGTGAATGAGCATCTTCAGCTGCAGCCAATTGGGGCACAAGGACAGCTATGTATCACCGGAATAGGACTTGCTCGCGGATATCTCAATCTACCGGAGCAATCAGAGCAGCGCTTCATAGCGAACCCCTTCTTCGACTCGGATGGATGGAAGCGAATGTACTTGACCGGTGATTATGCCAGATGGCTTCCTAACGGGGAACTCGAATTCATTGGTCGAACAGACGACCAAGTGAAAATTCGTGGTTATCGAATTGAAATTGGTGAAATTGAATCGCAGCTGCAGCGCTTGCCAGGTATTCAAGAAGCTGCCGTGCTCATGGTCAAACAAGGTGCTTCCGACTCGACGCTATCTGCCTATATTGTGTCGGATCAAGGACTCGTGATCTCAGACATTCGTACTCAGCTGCTGAATCAGCTCCCTATCTATATGGTTCCTGCACACTTCATGAAGATTAACAGCATGCCGCTAACACACAATGGCAAGATTGACCGCAAGGCACTGCTTCACATGACCGAACTGTCTTCTGGCAAGCAACCGTATATTGCGCCTGCTACCGAACGTGAGCAGCTGCTGGCGGAGCTGTGGGCAGAGACGCTAAATAGGCACCCAATCGGGTTACACCACAGCTTCTGGGAACTCGGCGGTGATTCCATCAAAGCGCTTCAACTCATGGGACGATTGCATCAATACGGATATACCTTGCCAGTAAAGGAACTTCATTCATACCCAACGTTGGGTGAGGCAGCCGCCCGCATGAGATCTACAGATAAGCGCACTCAGAACGAGATCATAACTGGAGTCGTTCCATTCACACCTATACAACAGTGGTTCTGGGAGCAGCGGTTCGCGAACCCGCATCATTGGAATCAGTCATTCGTTCTATTCAGTAAGACGAGATTTGTGCAAGAGCACATCGAACATGTATTTGACCATCTTGTTCTTCACCATGATGCATTGCGAATGACCTAACGCCCAGATGGGAAGTCGATCGTTCAGACCATCCGCCAGCCGGATGAAGGGCCCTTCTATCATTTCGTATCATACGATCTAGAAGATGCTGACCATCCTGAGCGAGAAATGGAACAGATTGCAACTCAACTGCAGCAGAGTATTAATCTCTACAAGGGCCCAATTGTCAAGCTTGGTCTATTCCGTACGAAGGGTGGGGATCACCTGCTGCTCACGATTCATCATCTGATTGTAGACGGATATGCTTGGCGTGTGCTCCTCGAAGATTTTACTGATGGATACGATCAGCTTGTGAACGGACATCCACTGCGTGTTAGGCCAAAGTCAACTTCTCTGAAGCAGTGGGCAGAGAGATTACTCACCTATGCTCAGCAGGATGAGGTTATTCAGGAACTTCCTTATTGGCTTACGCTTGAACAATATTCTGGAGATCCATTACCGCTCGGTATACGCAGCGATGTGCAAGCTGCCGATTTTGGCGTATGGAGCGATAATGGCATGATTGCGGTTGAATTCTCTTCGGAAGCAACCGACACACTGCTTCGGAGCAATAATACGTCAGCAAGCCCGGAAGCATATGACCTCATGCTAACTGCGTTCGGAATGGCGCTTGCGGATTGGAGTGGCGGACGCACATTTCGCTTGGATGTTGAAGGCCATGGAAGAGAAGCAATCGGGGAAGAGATCGAGGTGTCGCGTACGATCGGCTGGTTCATGACGATGTATCCAATCATTCTCGATATGTCACGAGCCGATTCCCTTCCCGCAGCTGTCGAACAGACTCGGCAAATGCTGCGCAGCATTCCGAACAAGGGAATGAATTATGGGGTACTGAAGTATTTGACCAAGCATGAGTCAGCAAGCGGTACAGCAATTTTGGAGAGGAAGGCAAATATAAATTTCAATTATATGGGTCAATTCGGTAACGAACTGAATAATGAAAAATTTACGTTCTCATCGATGCCGCCAGGTGATACAATCGGGCTGGACAATGGACGAATGTATCAATTAGAGGCGGTTGCCATGATTGTAGGAAGGCAGCTTGTCGTTCGGTTCGTGTACAGCACACGAGACTATGAGCATTCCAATATTCAGGAGCTCGTCAATCGATATAAGGCCCGTCTCGAAGCATTGCTTGAACTACACAAGCACGGATATGCACCAGGACAGAGCTCCGGTCTAACCGTCTAAGCGGAACAATGACCGATGCTGCTTCGACTATATCCGTATCTTCATCCGAATAAGTAGGAATGAGATAGCCTGAGTCATCACAAGTAAGATGGGAAAGTCCTCCTATTATCCATTGAATGTGACGCAATCCACAATTAAATCGGATAGTCATGAAAAAAAGGTCGAGCGCAGGGCGCCTTATTACCCTGAACTCGACCTTTCTCTTATTAGATAGGATCCCGCAGAAGGTAAGCTAACGAATTGGACAGCCTCATTCGTGGTTATCGTCATATTACTCAGCTCGATCTTGTTGTCGCTGCTCCGTTTTGACTGCGCCAATCGTACTTCCTGCTGCAATCCGTATCAGCCTCGCTTTAGATACTCCAATTTGTTGCGAAGTATAGATACCGGTATGACCTGAAAATAAATAGCTGATCAAGCAGGCGATAAACATATAAATCGCGCCCTCGGAACCGAACAATTCAATTCCCATCAGGAAGCAGGCGATCGGTGTATTCGTTGCTCCACAAAATACGGCAATAAAGCCTAATGCAGCCAAGAAGGGAGCATACAACTGCAAGATACCCGACAATGCATTGCCTAATGTAGCCCCGATGGCAAATAACGGCGTGACCTCACCGCCCTGAAAGCCAGCACCTAATGTAAACGAAGTGAAAATGAGCTTCCCAAGAAAGGCAAATGGAGATACGTCCTCCGTAAATGAGCTCTGAATAAGCGGAATTCCTAAGCCAAGATAATCGCGTGATCCGACGATATATACAAATGCGATAATAACAAGTCCGCCTACTGCACTTTTGAGCATCGGATTTGCGAATAACTTGGTATACCCTTTTTTCAAATAGTGGGTAAGTTGACTGAACAGCCGGCTCGTAAGTCCGAACAAGATGGATGCCATCACTACCTTTCCCAGTACAATCAGCGATAACTTCGGAAATTCATTGACGACATAATGGACATGTGATACTCCCCATACTGATGAGGCGAAAATATTCCCGACAAAGCTCGCTACGAATGCTGGAACCAAGGCCTCGTGACGGATGAGTCCGATGGCCAGCACTTCAAGTCCAAATACTGTACCCGCAAGCGGGGTACCGAATATAGAACCGAACCCACCGCTAATGCCGCAGATGAGTAGAATTCTACGATCAGTATGATCGACTCGCAGCATTTTGCCAAGCCATTCGGATAAGCTGCCGCCCATCTGGACTGCCGTCCCTTCACGGCCTGCGGAGCCGCCGAACAGATGCGTAACGAGCGTACCGAATAAGACTAGCGGCGCCATACGCAGTGGAATCGCTTCTTTGCCATCATGAATCTGTTCAATAATAAGATTGTTGCCTTTCGCGCTGTTCTTACCGAATTTCAAATACATGTAACTGACCACAGCACCGCCCAGCGGCAACAGGTACAACAACCAAGGATGCTCGATTCTCGTCCCCGTAACATAGTCCAAGCTGATGAGAAATATCGCAGAAGCAGAACCAGTCAATAGCCCGACGATACTCCCAAGTAAAATCCACTTTAATAAAGAAGCCATAATAGCGGCGTATGTAGATTTCTGTAAGACAGGTACGAGCAGCACTCTCCATTTCTTCACAACATCTCATCATCCTTTCTGTCATTACCATTCTGGACAAAAAAACAGACTCCTACCAGGGAAGTTATTCTCTGGTAGGAGTCATTAGCCTAGACGGCGGTTATGGCGAACTCCATCGCCTATTCAACTTAATATAGATGTATTTTATTTCATTTCATCCGCATAGTCAATTCGAATCCGAAGTAAAACGCGCTTAAAACCTAATTCTCCGTACAGCAATTGCGGTAAGCCTGTCGAAATCATAACGAACAAGCGGTTGCCGGGATACATCGTAAATACGGATGCAGTCTCATTCGACACTGCACCGCCCGTTCCGCCTGTGAAGGACATATTAAGGAGCGATCAGCTTCGTACATTGCACAAGAGCTCCTAACAATGATGATGAGCTCCTTGCATTGAAAAATTTTTCCCAATTCGTTTAAAAAAATGCTCAACGACGATAATTGAAATAGATTGATCACAAATATCCACAATATAGGGAATGGAGGATTGCGGCTTATTTTAGCTAGTTTAGGGATACTCATTATTGCAGCCACCATTATTTTCGTGGAATACCCAGCATTATCGAAGAGCGGAAGTAAACAAGAAGCTGTCGCATTCGTTATACTGCTTACAATCGGCACAGTACTTGGCATCGCTCTGGCATTTCATGTTAAGGTACCAAGCCCGCTTGACATGGTTGCAGCCATCTATAGACCAATTACAAGCTTTATTTCAACGATCTTGAAGGGATGAACGAGAGGAGCAATCAGAATGGGAAGTGGGGAACAGATTAATATCAGCGTTCGTCAGTTTACAATTCTCGTCTTCTTATATTCCGTTGGAACTGCGATTTTAGTTATCCCTTCAAGCTTGGCGGAAGAGGTGAAGCAGGATGCATGGATTGCTTCGATTATTAGCATTGGAATAAGCATGCTTCTTGTGAAGCTGTACAGTATCGTCGCACAGCATCATCCGAGAATGACACTCGTTGAAATGATTGGGAAGCACTTTGGCAAATGGCTTGGGACAGCTATTTCGTGGTTCTTCGTTTTCTTTGCATTAATTACTTCGTCGGAGCTGCTAAACTATATGGGTTTCTTCATGACAACCCAGATATTGCCCAATACTCCTATGATCGCTACGAACATCATATTCGCATTCATCGTTGTTATGGGCGTGCGCTTAGGCTTAGAGGTGCTCGCAAGATCTGCAGAGATTCTATTTCCATATTTCATACTCTTGCTCATCATTCTTTTGTTATGTATTGCGCCACAGATCGATATACATAAGATTCAGCCTATCTTCGAGTCGAGTATGAAACCGATGATCCGTGCGACATTATTGTTCAGCAGTATATACTTGTTTCCAGCTGTCGTCTTCTTAATGATCTATCCGTCATCCACTCCAGAAGTGAGCAAAACGACTAGAGCGTTCTATATCGGAGTGCTTCTAGCCGGTATTGTGTTGACAATCATTATCGCCTGTACGATCCTGGTTCTCGGATCAGAGACAACTTCACGGCAATTATATCCGAGCTATGCGCTGGCAAAAAGAATTATGGTGGGGACTTTTTTTCAGCATGTCGAAGTAGTTGTAGCTGTCATATGGTTCATTACCATTTACTTCAAAATGTCGATGTATTTTTACGTCTCATGTGTAGGGCTGTCACAGACATTACGACTGCACGATTACCGGATACTTGTATATCCGTTAGGTCTTCTATTAGTTGTTTTCTCCATAATTGTTCATCCGAGCTCGGTGCACTACAGCGATTATAACAAGACAACCTGGATTCCGTTCGTTGCTACCTTCGGAATCTTAGTTCCGCTTCTGCTGCTCGCTGCTTCTATTCGACACAAGCGGGTACAATCGAGAGAGGAATCATGTCATCAAGAGGGGAGTAAGGAGTAAGGAATACGAATAAGGCCATGTTCTGTGATGCGCCATTGCCATCATGTTCTCACAACCATTTTCTGATATGAAACTATGAATTGTACAATCCATCGGTGAAGGAGAAGAAGGCTGTTTAACATCCGACTTTACATTGGTGGAATGATTTGTTATTATCTATCCCAATATCAGAAACGCGATGATGAGAAGAGTAAGGAAATATGCACATATACAGAGAGCTCCTGCAGCTGAGAAGGAGCAATGAGCTGTTTCCCGAACCAAGCCTCTGAGCAGCATGCCGGATCTGTGCAACCGTGGGATGGCATGACGGGAGCTCCCGTTATAGAGCTAGAGTATAAGCATGCTTCTTATGCCGTACTTGATGAGATTAATATGGCGACATATTAATGAACCCGGGGTGGTACCACGATAACTTCGTCCCCAAGACTTAACGTCTTGGAGGTGAGGTTTTTTTATTGCGTTTTTTAGATATGTGTTTACACTCGATTCACCCCACAAGTTCATGAGGAGGCGTCACCATGAATCAAGATACTGCCTATTCAACCGACCATTATTTATACAGACTCATACATGAGGAACAAGAAGCTTCGCCGTTCAGTCGAAGCATGTGCACGCGGTTCCCCCCAGAGCCGAATGGCTATCTTCACATTGGGAGCGCCTATGCCATTCACACAAGCTATATGCTTGCGAAGCAGTATGGAGGCTCATTTCATCTTCGATTCGACGACACGAATCCTCTGAAGGAGGACATCCATTACGTTCACTCCATCATTGAGGATATGAAATGGCTTGGATATGACCCCGATTATATTTATTATGGATCGGATTATTCGGAGCAGATTTACCAAGCAGCAGTGACCTTAATTAGAAAAGGGAAGGCCTATGTCTGCGATCTTGCGCCAGACGAAGTAGCGAAATATCGGGGGACGTTGACAGAGCCTGGCCGAAACAGCCCTTATCGCAGCCGCACGATACAAGAGAACTTGCAGCTATTTACTAACATGAGACAAGGAGTCTTTCCTACCGCATCTAAAGTGCTTCGCGCCAAGATCGATATGAGCTCGCCGAACATGAATTTGCGGGATCCGATTTTATATCGAATTATTCATGCCGCACACTATCGAACAGGGGATGACTGGTGTATATACCCGATGTATGATTTTGCCCATCCGATTCAAGACGCCATCGAAGGCATCACGTACTCGTTATGCTCGATTGAATTCAAAGACCATCGTCCTCTGTACGAGTGGGTTCTCCGCGAACACGAAGTTCCAGAGCCTCCAAGGCAGCGCGAATTCGGACGATTGAATCTCACGGGTGTCGTAACAAGCAAGCGTTACTTGCGGCAGTTAGTCGAGGAGAGACTTGTTGAGGGCTGGGACGATCCAAGATTGCCAACGATTCGGGGCTTTCGTAGAAGAGGGTACACGTCAGAGAGTATACGCGCATTCATCGAAGAGATCGGCAGCATTCGGACGGAGAGCACCGCGAATATCTCGCTGCTGGATCATTGCGCAAGACAGGATCTTCAAGACCGAACAAGCGGCATCATGGCAGTACTACACCCGTTAAAGGTTGTCATAACAAACTATCCAGAGGATAAGGTAGAATGGCTGCAATTGGAGAACAATCCTCATAATGAGCAGCTGGGCCAACGGGATGTTCCCTTTTCGAGAACCATTTTTATCGAGCGAGATGATTTTCTGGAGCAGCCACCAGGCCAGTTCCACCGACTACGTCCCAATGGCGAGGTTCGATTGAAGGGTGCTTATTTTATCCGGTGTGATGAAGTAATCAAAGATCCAGCAACCGACGAAATTACAGAACTTCGATGCACATACGATCCGGTTACGAAGAGCGGCACAGGCTTTACTGGACGGAAAGTGAAGGGAACCATTCACTGGGTGTCAGCTGCTCATGCTGTGGAGGGCGTCGTACATTTGTACGAGAACCTCTTGCTAGAAGAGTCTGTACCGAAGGATAACGACATCATCTGGACTGACCGAATCTGCCGAGACTCACATACTCGTATCTCTAACGTTATGTTGGAGCCTTGGGCAGCACAAGCTCTAGCAGAACAGCGATTCCAGTTTATCAGACATGGCTATTTTGCCAGAGAGCAAGGTTGGGAGAACCAACTTCTCGAATTTCACCGGATCGTACCGTTGAAGGATTCATGGGTCAAGAAATAAGCTCTGTATGGAGTGAATCATTTGGATGCCACTCGTGCTGTATAATCTGCTTGTTATTTCATTGCTGTGAAAACGTTTGGTGTGGAAGTTTCGGCGAAATAACACGATAGATCTTTGCTTTTCTGCGAAAATGTATCATTTTATTTGGAGAATATGAACGAAAATGGAGAAAGAGCTCTCTCGATGCAACACATTCGGGAGAGCTTATTTTATTGCTGTGATTCACCCAGACTGTACTCCTTGGAGATCTGTATGGCTTTTCTTTGGCCGCTGGAACAATTGCTTCAAGCTGTCGTAATTGATAAAGGCTGTACCGACAATAATGATTACTGCGCCAACAGCCGATGCCCATGTAATCCTCTCCCCATAGAACAGTACGCCAACCACGAGCGCGAGCATCGGAGATACGTACAGCCAAGTAGAAGCGAATATTGGTGTCGTCTTGGCGACAAGCCAATAGAACAGACTATGCCCAATCATCGAACCAATCACAATTAAATAAAGCAATGAGCCAAGTGCACGACCAGATAGCATATTCCCAAAGTTCCAATCCTCCGTAAATGCGGATAGAGTAAGTAGTAGAGCTCCTCCATATATCATCTGAACCGCATTAAGTGCAAATGGTGACGTAGTTGCAAAGCGCTTCGCAACCCGTTTGGAGTAAATTGCACCCCCTGCATAGAACAATTGACCTATGATAATAACGATGCTGCCGACAATAACCCATACGCTTGCCGATACTGAGATCCCAGGTATAAGCATAAGAACAACTCCCAGAAATCCTATTACACAACCTAGTAAAGCGTGAATGGTGGGTTTGTGACGAATAAAGATCAGCTGCAGCACAAGTACTAGAATAGGCGCTGTAGCTGACAGAATCGCTGCGATCCCCGAAGCCACGAATTGTTCTCCCCAATATAGAGCAGCAAAGGTGCCGAATGTAAGACCTATCCCTGTAAGGAGCGAATCTTTGTGCAATAACAAGGACAGGCTTGCTTTCTTCCTCCATAGCATCCAACTGAACAATAGGATTCCAGCAATGAAAAATCGAAGCCCCCCTGACAGGAAAGGCGGGGCAGAGGCGTCCACACCAATTTTCACCGCCAGGAAGGTTGTGCTGAAGATGAGACAAACGAGCACATAATTGAAGATAACCATGGTTCCTCCTCCTTTTGGATTGATCATACACGCTATGGGATAGGACAGATTACTGCAAATAGAACAGATTACCCCATACGTTAATTAATGGAAGGAAGATAAGATGTATGCATGTCCATACGATGAGAGCAAGTGTAATAACGATCAGTATCCACCTTACTATCGTTTCATTGGATGTAAACACGATGTTGGTTTCCATCCTAATTATAGGAGTACACGTCTGTAATGACGCGTAGAAACGGAACATACTATATGTCTTTACCTTGCGTTTTTTACCCAATCATTTCTTTCATATGTTCATATAATTATAGGGTAATTGAAAATACAACTTGTGGGAGGGATTTCATTTGTCACAATCTAATATCCCTAATATTACTCCTATTATTTCTGTAACTAGAGACGATGCAATCAATTTATTGTTATCTTCTATTGCTTTGGAAGAGCTCGGATTAAGCCACATTATTAATGCTGAAGGTGAAAAAATTCAGTTTGCTTTAGGTACTCTGCCAGGTGTAACTTCTCCACCAGCTACAATTAGCGACATTTTACTTGTAAACCAAAGTGTAAGAAATACAATTCAAGACTTAACCAAAAAAGAATTTCTTCTCCAGAATAAACTAGATAGCATCTTGTCTACACCGATATCTGTAGGTCCAACAGGGCCGACAGGCCCTACCGGCCCTAGTACTGGCGTTACTGGTACTACAGGTGCAACAGGCGCTACTGGAGCTGCTGGTGTTACAGGTGCAACTGGAGCTACAGGAGCTGCTGGTGTTACAGGTGCAACAGGCGCTACGGGAGCCGCTGGTGTTACAGGTGCAACAGGCGCTACTGGAGCTGCTGGTGTTACAGGTGCAACAGGCGCTACGGGAGCTGCTGGTGTTACAGGTGCAACAGGCGCTACGGGAGCTGCTGGTGTTACAGGTGCAACAGGTGCAACAGGCGCTACGGGAGCTGCTGGTGTTACAGGTGCTACAGGTGCTACAGGAGCTACAGGAGCTACAGGAGCTACAGGAGCTCCTGGTACAGGAGCTATTATCCCATTTGCTTCCGGTGTACCTGTACTATTGACCACGCTCGCAGGCGGATTGGTAGGAACAGGCGGACTGATTGGATTTGGAAACTCTGCGCCGACCGTAAGTGCATTAGGTGCAACGATCGATCTGACAGGAGCGGCAGGTTTGCTTCTGAACATGGCATTCTCGATGCCACGTAATGGCATAATTACGTCTATTTCTGCTTACTTTAGTACGACAATAGCCCTTAGCCTAATTGGAGCAACTGCAACGATACAGGCCCAATTGTGGCAATCGACTACGCCAAACAACACATTCTCTCCAATTCCAGGAGCTATCGTTACATTAGCACCAGCTCTTACTGGAATACTAGCAATTGGTGCAATCTCCCATGGAGTAACGACTGGACTAGCTATACCTGTAACAACAGAGACTCGCTTGTTAATGGTCTTCTCGGTTACAACAACAGGTCTGACACTTGGTACTACGGTTGCAGGATATGCAAGTGCTGGTGTAGCAATTACGTAATCATTTTCATTAGGACGAAATAATTAATATTACGCATTGAATTGGCAGCAATACACTTTTCATGAAAAGGTGTGGAAGCTGCCGATTCTTTGCTTTGTTCATATGAATCCATTTCAAGTTCGATAGATGGTTCACGGTTCACCCGCTTTATTCTTGCAAAGGTAATCTGCCTGCTCTACTAAATTAAGTAACATGTCAGAATCTATCAGCAATTCAATATCGAATTGTGTTAATTCGTTCTGAACCTACATATTGATCAGGAGCAACAAAAAATATTGTTCGTTTACTCAACAACACAATTATTTCTCTCCCGGGATCAAGAAAAATCCGTTTACCGGCATAATCAATCCGTTTTGCGGTAGCAGGATCAATCCTTTTTCTTATACCATCTAGAGGGAATCATCCGAAGAAGATGTATGGGAGAGGAGGGCCATTTAAGATGGCTAGAATTCGATTTAGCGTATTTTTCAGTGTATTTGTCTCGATGGTTGCGTTAATGATCATTGCGCCGGTCATGCCGCCGCTCATTCGTGAATTGGGATTAAGTGAGGTGCATTCAGGCATCATCATTTCATTAGGCTCTGTCGCCATGGCCGTTATGGCTCCTGTATGGGGACGACTCAGTGATCTCAAAGGGAGAAAGCCGGTTATCTTATTGGGCTTCATCGGAATGTTCATCAGTTATGTCATTTTCACTGCAACGATGTATGCCGGATTACATGGAGCAATAGAAGGGGGGCTGCTCCTTGGACTTCTAATCGCTGCACGAGCCATGGTTGGCCTGTTCATTCCAGCTGTACCTTCATCCGCACAGGCGTATATGGCTGACGTAACCGATGAGAAGGGGCGTTCTTCAGGCATGGCCCTTATAGGGGCAGCAAACGGGCTTGGTCTTGTGCTCGGTCCTGCAATTGCCGCTGTATTCGCATTTATTGGGCTGATATGGCCTCTGTATATTGGGGCATTATTACCGATTATCGCATTCTTTGTCGTGCTCATGTTAGTTCCTACTCATAAGCAGTTGAATCACACCAAGCCGCCCAAAGTGAGTCCGTTCCAGAAAGGGATACCTCTTAACTTACTGGCCGGGATGATTACCATGCTCAGTATCATTACGCTGCAGGTAGTCGGCGGTTTCTATTTCCAAGACCAGCTAGCGCTAACTACGCAAGAGACTGCCCGCATGGTATCCATGGGATTAATGCTGACAGGATTCGCAATGATTTTGACGCAGGGCATTCAAATGAAATCATCGAAGCTGCATCCCAAGCAGCTGCTGCTCGTCGGATCGCTGCTCCTTCTATGCAGTATCGCACTGTTCCTGTTTATAAATAGCTTGCTCAGCTACTATATCGCATTCTCCCTGTTCGGAGTAGGGGCAGGATTGTTGATGCCCGGCTTCATGACAGGCGCATCGCTTGCGGTATCCAGTGAACAACAGGGAGGGGTTGCAGGACTTATTGCGGCCGTACAAGGAATTTCTGCGGTAATTGCACCTATTCTAAGCACGATGCTGTATCGGCTGGATAAGCATGTTCCATTTGCAATCATGGGTGTACTCGTTCTTATATTGAGCATTACAATGGTTACTGTACTGAATAAGCCGACCATTAGCAATTCAGCTATCGAGAAATAAAATAAGACTCAAACCGTAGAGTAATCAGCAGCTAAAAATAACAAGAACGGCAAGAAGCCAAGTGAAATAATAAAAAGCGATTTTATATTTTCACTGATTGATAATGATAATCATTTGCTTTAATATGGAGATATATACATGGATATGCTCGATTTGGACTAACCATTGGGGGACGGCACAACAGGATCGTCACAACTAAGCCTGCTAGGTTTCATGGGAATATACCGACACAGGATTGCTTTGTTCATGTACCATACAGAAACTTATATAGACATGGAGTGGAGGAGAAGGTCTTGAAACTGCACATCGATTCCCGCGACTTAAGTGATGCATTCGGAGATTTCATAGATATCACTCCTTCACTTCGGCCAAATGACCAGAAGCGCATCTATTCCATTCCGACACCTAGCGGAACAGGGCAACTACAGCGGTTTCTCTTAAGAAAAGGGCTAGAAATCAACTTCTTCAACGCAGAATTTCATCGTCCGGTAACGATGGACGTCGATATCCATTATCCGCATCTTGAAATTTCATATACGACTTCAGGCAGCGGCAGCTGGTCAGCATCATCGCAAGAATATGCAATGATCCCGGGGATGTCCTCGCTCATCTATGTCAAGGAAGCCAACATGATTGCGCAGCTGCACCCTAATGAACGGATGCAGCATATGGAGCTCCGGATTGATCTCAGGTATTTCGCCAACGATCTTCCTGAGCTTGAACGATTGACTCGCAGCTCCGTCTTCTGTAAGCAAACGGCTGGCTCAGCCCAGATCTCATTGCTTGTAGAACAGATGAAGCAGTGCCCTTACCAAGGCGCGCTCCAAAAGCTATATTTGGAAGGAAAAGCGCTTGAGCTGCTGGCGCTTCATTTAGCTGCCTTGGAAGAAGAGGAGCCAGCGCAACAGACCACTTCCAAGCTGACTGCCGAAGACATTCAATGTCTGTATGAAGCGAAGGATATCTTGACAAGATCGTGGAAGCAGCCGCCCAGCCTGCTTGGGCTTGCGCGCTTAACAGGACTTAATGATTATAAGTTGAAGCTAGGTTTCAAGACATTATTCGGGACTACTGTATTTGGTTACGTACGGAAACTGCGCATGAATGAAGCAAGACGAGTGCTGGAACGAGGGGAAGCCAATGTAAGCCAGACGGCAATGATGGTTGGGTATCATAATGTCAGCCATTTTGCTTCTCTCTTCCGGAAAACCTATGGCTACAACCCAAGTGAATGCGGCCGATTGACCGCATCAACTTCACAGCATGAGCTGCACAACATTTGAGTAGAATGCACTAGGGATAGTGTTCGGATAATTATTGAAGGTTTCTAGGGTACATGTCTGGGATGCATGCTTCAATACTGACAGTCAACAATTGATTTGATTCCCTTTGGTTTGATCGTAAATGTGTAAAAATAGAACAGAATGCTTTAAATAGAACAGATTGAAGATGGGTGTAGTGCAATATAAGTTCAGATGGGAGAGGAGGCGTGCCGATGCGATCCAAGCAAATATACGATTACATATTGACGAATATTGAACGAGGAGAGTGGGGGGCTCATGATAAGCTCCCTTCGGTACGATCCCTTGCCGCTGAACTCGGCGTGAATCGATTGACCGTGTTCAAAGTCTACAAATTGTTGAAGCAGCACGGTGTGGCCTATGTCAAGGAGAAATCCGGCTACTACGTAAGCCCATCTAAGTCAGCAGTTGAACTGGATTATTTCAATAGTAAGAACAGCTCAACAGCCATACAGTTAACAAGCAATCTGTCCGATATTCACCGAGTGGCGGCTAACTATCAATTTTCTCAAGCTATAATCGATCCGAATTTACTGCCTAATCTGTTCCTGTCCGAATACGTAAAGAAAGTATTCGATAAGTACCCCAAGCTCATGGGAAGCTATTCCACACCGCAAGGGGATGAGGAACTGCGTGATGTGCTGTGTCAATATTTCATGCGGCAATATCGAGTCGATCTGACTATTGACGAAATTCTGATCACAACAGGTGCACAGCAAGCAATTGATCTCCTCGCCAGAATTCTAATTAGACCGCTCGATGCCATTCTCGTAGAGCGGCCAACATACAGCGCTGCGATTGACATCTTCAGAGGGCATGGCGCCCGATTGATACCGGTGGAGTTCACGCCGGAGGGGTACGATTTGGAAGCGATAGAGAAGCTGATGAAGCAGCATCGTCCACGAATGTTCTATATGAACCCAACGTTCCATAATCCGACGGGTTATACGCTTCCTCCATCCCAGCGCAAGCAGCTTGTAGAATTGGCTGAGCGGTATCGTTGCATGCTTGTGGAAGATGATGCATTTCATGATATTTATTTCGATGAGGGTCCGCCGCAGCCTTTATTCATGTATGATACCTATGGATGGGTTGTCTATCTGCGAAGCTTCAGCAAGTACGTTGCTCCTGGTTTGCGCATATGCGCGGTGTTCGCTCGCAAGTCGATGATCGATCCGCTGATTACAGCCAAATCGCTTGCAGATAACGGAACACCACTCGTCACACAAAAAATATTTCTTCATTATTATCAATCTGAACGGATGCAGCAGCACCTAGAGAAGTTGCGGATCGCGCTGCAAATTAGACGGGACGTAATGGAAGAGGAACTATCGGCAGCCCCCATTGATTGGAGATGGACAACGCCGCAAGGCGGATTGAACATATGGCTTCGTCTGCCAAGCGACATTTCCTGTGGCGCACTCTTACACAACTGCTTCCAGCAATCCATTTCCTTTGTCCCCGGTCATATATGTGATCCGCAGAACGACATGCAATCGTGGATTCGTCTAAGCTACTCACTTATGAACGAGATCCAAATACGAGAGGGAATTCAGCAGTTAGCGCAAATCGCCCAGCGAGTAGGAATAACCGATTCACTACCGATGGTTAATCCGAAATAATCCGAATCCTGAAAGGGGAATAGAATAATGAAAAAATACATTATTTTCGGTGCAAGTAAGGGACTAGGTGATACGTTCGTAAAAGGTCTGCCCAAGCAAGGAGATCAAGTGTGGGTTGTCTCCCGTAATCGTCCAACCAGCATAGATCTGGAAGATGGGGTCAAGCGAATCTGGATTTAGGCTGATCTGTCGCAGCATGAGGCTTCCTCTCGTATAGCGAATGCAGTTGCAGAGGATGTGATTGATGTAATCATATACAACGTGGGCATTTGGGAACAGAACGGTTTTGAAGACGATTACAATTTCGACAATGATGATCCTGCGGAAATTGCTAGAATCATTCAGGTCAACATTACATCAACAATAACGTGTATCCAGTCGCTGCTTCCGAATATTCGCAAGTCAGAAGCAGGCAAGATCATCTTCATTGGTTCGACGGCTGGGCTAGATCATACGAACAATTCACAAGTTTCCTTCGTTGCGTCGAAGTTTGGACTGCGAGGAATAACGAATGCGCTGCGCGAGCATGTACGACAAGATCAGATTGCCGTTACCTGCATTAATCCAGGCGAGCTCGCCGCTGAAATTCCTTATGAAGAGGGAGCAGAAAAGGCACTCTCTGTCTATGACAGTACCCGCATCCCAGTGCAAGATATCTTATCACTCGTCACATGCGTAATCGGACTATCCAAAGCAGCCTGTGTCAAAGAAATCAATATTCCTGCGATGCAGGATACGAATGCATAAATTCGAATTTACTATCTAAAACCGTGCGATGCACGGTTTTTTGCTTTTCATACGCAGGATTCGAGTTACACCTAACTATTGGATTGACATTTGTAAAAAAAGGAATATACTCCTTTATAACAGGAGATGATCTGATGAATTTGAATACACCTAAATTCACTGCCGTCCCTCGCCGCAAGCTGGTGGATCAAGTGCTAGAACAGCTCCATGATGCGCTTAACCACCACTATCGTCCTGGCGATCGTATGCCGACTGAGCCGGAGTTGATGGAGATGTTCGGTGTAGGACGTTCGACGATCCGCGAAGCCGTCAAGATTCTGGTGCATGCTGGTGTGCTGGAAGTGCGACAAGGGGACGGGACGTATGTTCGTTCACGCCCCTCTGATTCAGACTCGTTGGAGCAGCGGCTGCTTAGAGCGGAGACCGTGCACATTACCGAAGTGAGAAGCATGATGGATGCTCAGGCAGCACGCTTGGCATCAGAGCGGCGTACGGACAAGGATCTTGAGCGAATGAAGCAGCTTCTTGAAGAACGAAAGCTCGCACTGGAGGCTGGCAATTACGCTGCCTATGTAGATCATGATGTGGAGTTCCATTGTTCGATTGCAGAAGCGAGCCATAATCCTGTGCTGATTGATCTGTACCGTGCCTTCTGCAGCGCGCTTCACGGTGAACTAAGCCACCTCATCGTCTACACGCAGCATTATGAAGACCGATCGGAGCTGCACGATCAACTGCTGCAGGCGATTGCGAATAGAGACGCCGATACCGCCGTTCGCTTGTCGCTTGCCAATCTGGAGCCGCAAGGCGGCCGCAGAAACAGCAAATAACTGCCGGACACACAAGGGAGAGGAGAGATGTTATGGTTATTGATGTTCGCGATGTAACTTGGAATAGGGATAACAAGATGATTCTGGAACAGGTCTCTTGGGAGGTGAAGCAGGGAGAGCATTGGTGCTTGCTCGGGCTTAATGGCTCGGGGAAGACAACCTTGCTGAATATGATTAACGGCTATATCTGGCCGACCTCAGGCAGCGTATCCGTCCTCGGAAAGAAATTCGGCACATTCGATCTTCGCGAATTGCGGAAGCAGATCGGTTGGGTAAGCACCTCGCTGCAGCAGAGACTCCATGGACATGAAACGGTTCAGAAGATCATTCTTAGCGGAAAGTTCGCTTCAATCGGACTATACGATAACATCGAAGAGTCTGATGAGGACAAGGCATTAACCTTAATTAAGCTGCTCGGCTGCGAGCGACTGCTAGGGCGCACTTATGATACATTATCCCAGGGCGAGCGGCAGCGTGTGCTCATCGGGCGTGCGTTAATGGCTTCCCCGAAGCTTCTGATCCTCGATGAACCGTGCACGGGACTTGATATCTTCGCGCGTGATCAACTGCTCCACATGATTCAAGCGATTGCACGCGAGCCTGAAGCGCCAACACTCATCTATGTCACACATCATGTTGAAGAGATCATGCCTTGCTTCAACAAAACGCTGCTTATTAAACAGGGATCTGTATTTTCATCAGGCAATACGGCCGATCAGCTGACCTCGGCTCATCTGAGCGAATTTTTCGATTCGACTATCGAGGTGCGGCAAGAATTGGGACAACGTTATTCCCTTCAATTGCTGTCAAATGAACAACATTATCATAAGTAATGACAGAAGCGGGCGAGAGTGCCCGCTTTAGCGAATCAACTTCCACCTCCTTAGCTTTGTGCGATCCGGGAGACGACATCCTTATTTTCATACAAGCAGAGAAACTTGCTGTTCAGCATATCTAATTAGAATGAAATTAGTAGAGCTGTCTAACGCTGCTTATTTGCAGCACAGACCATGCAAATTGCCATGAGGATACTCATATCCCCATGGTTTTTTTGTGGAGACTAGTATATTCCGGTTCAATATGGTAGAATTCGAACAATTTCTTGTTATTAAAATCATGAATCATAAAGGAACATGGGGGACATCAGTATGCCACAACTTGAAACGAATAGATTATCATTAAGACCTCTGGACTTGAGCGATGCTGCGAGAATTGAACAATTAGCTGGAGATTATGACGTCGCCAAGACGACGTTGAATATTCCGTATCCATATCCGAGCGGTGCAGCCGAGCCATTTATCAACAGCATGCTGGAAGCTGAGAAGAATGGTAGGGTGGTTATTTTCGCAGTCTGCGAGAAATCATCTGAAGACTTAATCGGCATTATGAATATCAGCATCTCAGCAATGCATAACCGAGGAGAATTAGCATACTGGATTGGGAAGCCTTATTGGGGCAAAGGGTATGGCACCGAAGCAGCTCAAGCGATTCTATCTTATGGGTTCGAAGAACTAGGGCTTCATAAAATATTCGCTGAAGCATACACCTCTAATCCTGGATCGTGGAGAATCATGGAGAAGATCGGCCTCGCCTATGAGGGAACACTGAAACAACATGTGTATCGATTCGGGCAGCATTACGATCTGGCATTCTATGGAATGTTAAGAGATGAATATAGACAAAGAACGAGCTGATGTGCTCGTTTTTTTGTTGCCGGATTTCTCAGTTCTTTTTAAAAAATCATGCCTTCTGTCACAAAAGAGCCAACCGAAATTGTTATATAGAGTAGAACAGAGACATGTTGCGTTCTTATATCCATGATTCTTCTACCTTGGGGAATCGATCAATACGTAAGAGATTGGAATGGTGAATTCGTATGAATCATGTAGAGGGCAGTCCTAATTCGAAAAACAAGTTCGGCTTGATCAAAAAAACCATCATTGTCACTTCCACTGCAGCACTGCTTGGCATCGGAGCATTCAGTTCCAGCATGCCAGCTACAGCAGCACTGAGGATAGATGGCTTCAATGAGAAGTCGGCTATCAAGCAGGGGTACCTATACAAGCCTAATCTGAGTGTCAAGCATGATGGAATTACCCTAACTTTGACCGATGTTCGCTACGATGGAACGATATTATCCTTCGCATTGCGTCCGGAAGGAGCGAATCTTGATTTTCCCTTTACCATCAACCCGGAGAAAGAGAAACTCAAAGGTTACATCAAGTCAGAGTGTGAGGTGCTTGCCGATGGCAAACCCATCACCATAAGCAGCTCTGAGACCTTTGGAGAAAATAAGAGCTATCAATACTATGCAAAAGGGGTGAAGCTCCCTGACGAATTCGAGCTCTCGATTAAGGCCGGAGTGACGAAAGTGAAGGAAACTTATGATTTCAAAATACCGGTGAAGTTGAAAAGCAAACCGCTCGTTGTGAAGCCAAATAATGCATCCAAAACTTCCGGAAAATTCAGCTATACCGTTAAGCAGATTATTCTATCGCCGTTCTCTACACGGCTCATCCTGGACAGCGAAGGTTTGCCCCCTGCTTCAGCCGAGCAATCCGGGAAGTACCATGCAAGTCCGGTTTATTATGAGTTATTCGACAACAACGGCAACGAGATATTGCCTGAAATGATCGGATTCTTCCATAAAATGCCGGAACCCAAGTACCATGTTGATAAATTCTACTATCCAACAGATAACAAGGCGACATCCATCACGATCAAGCCATATACGTATACGATTAACAGCAAAAACTGGGCTGTCCTCGAAGAGAAGGGGAGCAATAGAAAAAAGACTTATAAGAAAACGTATTTGAAAGACTTGGAGCTTACGATTCCAATCAAGCGATAACACAAAAATGATTTCCAACAGAAGGGATGATAGATACAAATGAAGTCAATCAAAAAAACGGCAATCGCAATATCTGTGGCAGCACTGCTTGGGACGGGGGCACTCGGTTCGAATTTGCCCGCAGCAGCAGCGCCGAAACTAGACGGCATCAATGAAAAGACGGCTATCGAGCAGGGTTACCTGTACAAGCCTAATTTGAGTGTGAAGCATGACGGAATTACCTTGAAGCTGGAAGAAGTGAAGTACGACGGTTCTACATTATCCATCTTAGTCAAGCGAGAAGGAGCAAATCTGGACGGTACGGTATCCCCATATTTCAGCATGGAGGATCTAAAAGAAAATCCGAACAATGAATTTATCAAAAAAAATGCCGTCCCTGAGCAGGATCAGCTAAAGGGTTACATTAAGCTAAGCCCGAAGGTATTAGTTGATGGAGAGCCGATAAAATTGAACAGTGCCAGTTTCTCTGGTCCTCAGAATAATTTTTATTATGTCGCAAAAGGAGTCAAAGCGCCCGAGAAATTCGAGCTTACCATTAGGGCTGAAGTTACAAAAGTTAGTGAACCATTTGAGCTCAAGGTTCCGATCGAGTTGAAAAGCAAACCGCTCGTTATCAAGCCAGAAGCATCCAAAACGTCTGGGAAATTCAGCTATACCGTCAAGCAACTCGAACTGACGCCATTCTCGACCAGACTCATTCTAGACAGTCAAGGTCCAGTGCCTGCTTCTGCCGAGCAATCTGGGAAATACCATGCAAGCAAGGTCTACTATGAGCTTATGGATAACAAAGGGAAGGAAATAAATCAAGAAACGATCGGATTCTTTAATAAAAAACCGGAAACCAAATACCATGTTGATCAATTCTACTATCCGATTGACGACAAGACGACATCTATCACGATCAAGCCGTATACATACACGGTAAACAGCAAGGATTGGAGCATCCTCGGAGCGAAAAAGGGCAGTGAAGGAAAGAGAACCTATCTGAAGGATTTGCAAGTTACGATACCGATCAATCGATAATAGATACAACACAAGGGTTGCTCCAGAACCATGTAGGCATGGCTGGAACTGCCCTTTTTCCATATGGTAACAAGTCGTCGTCTGAGGCGATTATTACGCACATCTTCGAATTTGTATCTACTATGCACAGTAGTATTATGCTAACATAAAACGGTCGCTTATTTTACAGAGCATAGAATAAAAAATTTCATTGAACGTGTCACAAAATGAACGGTTCAGATTGTTATATATAATAAGACAACAAGAAAGGAGTTGAGCACTTGCAATCTACCAGCCCCGGGGAGTCAGTAGTGCAGCCTATTAATGTTGAAGAAATCGTTACGCGAGTACAAGCTGGTGATAAACAAGCTTACCGAACGATCCTACACAATTTCGAACGCCAAATGTATACATACTGCTACTATATTTTAAAAAATCATGCGGAAACGGAAGATGCTGTTCAGGAAATATTTATCCGTGCCTACGAGAATTTACATCAATATAATAGGCAGGTTTCTTTCTCTGCATGGTTATATAAAGTCGCCTATCATCATCTGATAAATTTGAAGAAGAAGAAGAGCCGTTGGCTTAATTTGATTAAGCAGGTGGAGAAGGAGACAGAACAACAAGAGATTGCCTTTTCCCAGCATGAAACGGTAGTAAGCGATCTCCTAACCTATCTTACTGCAGAAGAGAGGCATATTTTGCTCTTGAAGGCTGTGGAGCAGTATACATTTGAAGAGATTAGTGAAATTATGGGCCTGAAATCAGCAACGCTGCGCAAGAAGTATGAAAGATTACGTGCAAAATTAATGGATCGAATTAGTGAAAAAGGAGAGAAGGCCCATGGGACATATGCAGCGCACGGAATACGCTGAGATGGACGGGATCGAACAAATGATTCGTCAATCCTCACCGCCTCCCATTCGAACCGATAAAATCATGGATCGAATCGAACAAATGGAGTGGACAAGCTCATTACCATTCCATCGTAAGCCGAGTATACTAAAAAGAACCTTATTCGCTGCTTCTGCCGCAGTCATTCTCGGAGTAGGAATGGTCGGAGTTGGATATGTATCCCCAACGATGGCGGAAGCTTTGAAGAAAGTGCCGGTTATCGGACTGCTATTCTATGAGGCGAGCGAAGACGCCGTTCAGAAGGCGATTGAGCGCGGGATTATATCCACGCCAAACGTTAGCGATACGCATGATGGAATTACGTTAAAGGTAACTGAAGTATTATTTGACGGTACTCGCTTGTCATTCCGCATAGAACGTGAGGGCAAAGATTTGCCTCAGTATCTGGCTTCTCCATATGTAGAGGGCTTTTCGAATGAGGAAAGAGTTGCGCTCTATAATAAATTCTACGAGACAAACAAAAGTATGGCGGAATCCTTCGGCACTCCTGATGAGAAACAGGAGAGAGGGTATATTCGAAGCCCGGAAGTTCTAATCAACGGTGAGCCTATCAAATCCTCTGGCCAACTCAGCAGCTATATGATGGATGATAAGCCGATGTATATGCTGGAATTTAGACATGTCGCAACCTTACCGGATGAATTTGAACTGACTGTGCGGACAAAAGTGACACAGGTTAAGGAAACGTATGAATTAAAAATTCCTGTGAAGGTTGAGAACAGAGCCATGATTTTGAAACCGAATGCAACCAAGTCCGACGGCAAGTTCTCGTATACAGTGAAGCAGCTTGATATCTCACCTGTATCCACTCGTATCGTACTGGACAGCAAGGGTCCAGTTCCGGCCTCTGCGGAACAAACGGGGGATTATCATGCAAGTAGAATGTACTATGAGATTGTGGATGATCAGGGACGTGTACTAAGACCATCCAAACTTATCTATACACCTGTTCTGCCAACAACCGAGTATCACCTCAACGATTGGTATGCGCCAGCAGGGATGAAATCGAAATCCATCACAATCAAGCCTTACAACTTTACAATTAGTAACAAGGACTTTAAAATAAAACGAACCAATAAGGAAGATTTTGGAGATCGAACATACTGGAAAAACCTAGAGATGACGATCCAAATTCCGCAATCCAAATAATAAATAGTCAGGGCCGACTCTGAGAACCATGAAATCATGGGGAAGAAGTTGGCCCTGTCTCATTTTTATATAGAGAGGTATTTCTCCCTCTTTTATTGCAATTTATCCCTTATGATCCATACTTCTTTTCTAGATAATGATGGTGTAAGGCTGAACCGCACTGAACATCAGTGCAGATGATCATGCAGGTGTGTCTTATATGTCATGAAATAGGAGGGATAACCAAATCTGTTGAGAACATTTTGCAAACGCTATCATCATGGATTAAAGGAGGACGATTACGTATGTTACGCACAGGGAATACATCCCGCCGCAAATGGATGATTGTCTTACATGCAGCTCTAGCATTGATGCTCCTGCAAGGTCTGGTACTCTGGGCGCCGCAAGCTCAAGCTGCCGTATCCAGCAAGACGATTGTAGGGTACTGGCACAACTTCGATAATGGTTCCGGGTTCATCAAGCTCCGTGACGTATCTCCTAAGTTCGATGTCATTAACGTCTCCTTCGCAGAACCAACCTCTGGCGTCACGAATGGTACAATCGGCTTCACGCCTTACAATTATACGGATGCCGACTTCAAGGCTGATGTCGCTTACTTACAGAGCCAAGGCAAGAAAGTCATTATCTCCATCGGGGGCCAGAATGGGCAAGTGCAACTACCGAACGCCGGAGCCCGAGATAATTTCGTCAATTCAGTCATTGCGCTCATTGAGAAATACGGCTTTAACGGACTTGATGTGGACTTCGAAGGACATTCCCTCTATTTGAACGCTGGCGACAGTGATTTCAAAAATCCCACCACTCCAGTTATCGTCAACCTCATTGCAGCACTCCGTACGATTAATAACCACTTTGGAACCGATAACTTCTACCTGACCATGGCTCCTGAAACCTTCTTCGTTCAATTAGGCTATACCTTCTATGGCGGCAGCTGTATTAGCTGCGACAACCGTGCAGGCGCATATTTGCCTGTCATCCATGCAACCCGCGATATTCTAGACTGGCTTCAGGTACAGAATTATAACTCAGGCCCGATTATAGGACTGGATGATCAGTATCACACGATGGGGAATGCTGACTTCCATGTGGCAATGGCCGACATGCTCTTGACCGGATTCCCTGTTGCCAAAAATCCAAACAACTTCTTCCCGGCACTGCGTCAGGATCAAGTTATGCTCGGATTGCCTGCAAATGCGAATGCGGGGGGCGGGTTCACTACGGTTGCAGAAGTGCATAAAGCACTTGATGCGCTCATTAAAGGCGTACAGTTGTCCAGCTACAAGACACGAGGCAGTTCGACTGGATATCCGAACTTCCGTGGGTTGATGACATGGTCAGTGAACTGGGATAAATTCAATAACTTTGAATTCTCAAACAGTCATCGTGCTTATCTGGATGCATTAACTCCGCCTATTCCCGATACGGAACCTCCTTCCGTACCAACAAACGTAATCGTTACAGCTAAGACATCCACCAGTGTCAGTCTCAGCTGGACGGCCTCCACAGATAATGTTGGGGTGACCGGATATACCGTCTCCTATGGGACTCAATCTGTGAGCGTTTCGAATCCGAATGCTGTCATCTCGGGATTGACGCCAGATACAAATTATACCTTCACGATTACTGCGAAGGATGCGAAGAGGAACCAATCCGCTGCAAGCGCACCGCTAACGGTGAAGACAGCTCCAGCGGGATCAGGTGGAGATACAACACCCCCAACCGCCCCAGGTAATTTACAGGTAACAGGAAAATCTGCAACTTCAGTAATACTCAGCTGGTCGGCATCGACGGACAATGTTGGTGTGACTGGCTATACCGTGTCTTATGGAACGAATGCTGTCAATGTGACGGACACAACCGCAACTATTACAGGATTAACGCCAAATACAAACTACGTATTTACCGTAACTGCTAAGGATGCAGCCGGGAACATTTCCACTGGAACCAGTGTTCAAGTAACGACAGATGCACAAGGCGGGGTTCAGCCATGGGCTCCAAATGTCAGCTATAAGGCAACCGACGAAGTCACTTATGGCGGAAAGACTTATGTATGCCGGCAAGCTCATACATCATTGCTCGGTTGGGAACCGTCTAACGTTCCAGCCCTGTGGCAGCTCAAATCCTAATAGAACGGAAGTAGGGGAGTTCTGAATCGATCAGAACTCCTTTTTTCATGTAGGTAAACTGTGTCGCTTCTCCTATTGACACTTCCCATTTATGGCTTATAATCATGATTAATACTTATATTTACTTAATAACACTTAACTTTACTTAACAGAACAGGGGAGAATCCATGTTTCAAGAGGAACGCTTGGCAGCTATATTAGAGCACCTGAAGAGAAACAAGCGCATTGAAGTGGAAGAAGTATGCGAACTGCTGTCTATATCACGAGATACAGCACGTAGGGACATTATCAAGCTTGAGGAACAAGGCTCTATCATTCGAACACGGGGCGGAGCCGTCCTGCCTACCATATCGAAGGAAATGCCCAATTACGGCCAACGGTTGCAGAAGGAGACGACGTCCAAGCAGAAGATCGGTCAGGTTGCCGCTACTCTCCTTCACGACGAAGATTATTTATACATGGACTCATCCACGACGGTACGATTCGTGGGAGAACATATGAAGACCAAGGGTAATGTCATCGTTACGAATTCCATCGACATGGCCGGTATGTTGGCGGAGAGAAATGAAGCTCGCATTCAGCTTCTTGGCGGCCTATTGGACAATAATCAACGGATGATTTATGGATCGCGGGCGATTGAGATGCTGGGCGACTATCACTTCGACAAGGCCTTCATCGGCACTTGTGGATTGTCTATGAATGGACTGACGACCGACTTTGAAGAAGAGACATATTTCATCCGTCAGGTGATTCGCAGTGCAGACCAAGTCATTGTCCTTGCTGACCACTCCAAATTCGGAAAGACGATGTTCCATCGTGTCGTGGGCTTAGAAGATATAGATTTTATCGTCACAGATCGTGAGCCAGATGCGGAGTGGCAGCGTTATGTAAATGAAATAGGCGTCGAGATTATCATTGCTGACAGAGAGGTGCACCATGATTAACAGACTGATTTGGATGGGTTGTCTATCATACATTGTAACTGGGGTAACACTTGTTATTATGGGCGCAGTTCTCCCTGAGCTGCTTCTGAACTATGGCTTGAATTATACAGACGGGGGAATACTCGTCTTCGTTCAATTCGTCGGAATGCTGCTCGGCGTTCTCAGTATGCCTGCTATTTCTCGAAGGTTCAGTCGGAAACGAGGAGTTATGATCGGATTGCTGATGATTAGCGCCGAGCTTCTGCTGTTTTTCCTCCCGCCATGGCCAGTCGTTATTTTGATAGCCGGATTTGCGGGGGCAGGAGCGGGGCTTGTGGAGTCAGGGATCGGTACCATTATTCTTGTCGCTGTCAAAGAGAAGCAAGCCATCGCGATGAGCAAGCTGGAGGTTACTTTTGGCCTCGGCGCCTTGATGATACCATTCGTGGCAAGCTTCTTAATCGCACGTGGGATATGGACATACTCTTTCCTGCTGCTCGGCATAAGCGCACTTCTCACGGCAATCGCCTGGCAGCGGATGTCATTCGGTCATGTCGATGCCATGTTGACGCGCACAGTAGGTAAGGGCTCCGAATCCAAGCGTGAATCTTACTCAGGGAAGTCCATTCCTTTCCTTGTCCTATGCGCCTTCTTCTTCATGCTCTATGGAGGAAGCGAAGTGTCTGTTGTGCACTTCTTCCCATCCCTGTTTATCGAGAGATGGGGCGTCGCAACCTCTGATGCAACATTGACGGTTACGGTATATTGGACGGCGATGGTTATCGGTCGTGCGCTATGCGGTGTACTTGCCGAGAAGATAACGTACTATCGATTTTTATGGATCACGACAGTGCTCAGTGTCCTTGTATTGCTCATTCTGCCTTTCATCTCACAGGCATGGGGAGGGTACGTCATTAGTTTTCTCCTCGGGCTTGGAATGGCAGGCATGTTCGCGATCATGCTGATTTATGCGAATAGTGCCCTTCCCGGCATGACTGAGCGGACAACGAGTATTTTGCTGGCGGCAAATGGACTAGGTGGTTCGCTTCTGCCGATTGCAGTCGGTAGAATGATGGACATATGGCCGGTTCAAGCCGTCATGTGGCTTTTCTTCGGGGTGATGGTGACGATGCTGCTGCTTGTATTTGGTTCCAAGCGCCTGAACTTGATCTTGTCGACGACCAAACAAACGGGCCAAATCCATGCTCCTGAAGCGATCAGCAAAAACCATTCATAGCGTTAGTACTAGAGTACATGCAAAGCTAAGATAATAAAATTAATCGAATGAAAAGCAATTCCTGCCTCGCAAGATGGAAGCGGAATTGCTTTTTTGTTGTGCAATCATAGAATGAGGATTCCAGCCATATATTTTGACCATCGGTACATTAAGTGGATTCACTATCCCACAATAACTCCTTTGGAAATGAGGGCAAGCAAGAATGCGCGAGAATACCCATGTGCACCAGCTAGCAGCACTTGTAAGCAGGGGAGGACATTGAATGTCAAAAAAGCTTCACTATACCGTTGCCATTGTCGGGGCAGGCAGCGCCGGATTGTCGGTTGCGGCCCGCTTGCTGCGCGAATCGAAAGTGTTTCACGGCTCAGTCGTGCTGCTTGATCCGCAAACCAAGCATTATTACCAGCCCTTGTGGACGCTTGTCGGCGGAGGCGTCGTCAGCAAGGAGACGACCGAACGCAGCCAGCAATCGCTGATCCCAAAGGGAGCCGACTGGATTCAGGAGGCGGTCGAGGAATTCTATCCTGAGGTCAACCGATTCGTTACCAAGGCAGGTACCGTCATCCAGTACGAGATCCTCGTCGTAGCAGCGGGAATTCAGGTGGACTGGGAGCGGATCAAGGGACTGAAGGAGTGCATCGGACGGGATGGAGTGTGCAGCAATTATGATTATCGATACGTCGATAGCACGTGGAAGTCCATTCGCCAGTTCCGTGGCGGCAATGCGATCTTCACGCAGCCGAACTCGCCAATCAAATGCGGGGGAGCGCCTCAGAAAATTATGTATTTGGCCGACGATGCATTCCGGCAGGCTGGGATTAGAAGTAAGTCGAACATCATCTTCGCATCGGGCAATGCGTCTATCTTTGCCGTTCCGAAATATGCTGCGGCACTTAATCGGGTGATCGAACGAAAAGACATTGCGACCAAATACCAGCTTGATCTGATCTCGATTGATTCGGTGAGGAAGGAAGCTGTGTTCGAGCACGTGGTTACGAAGGATCGGGAGACGCTCCAATACGACATGATTCATGTCGTGCCGCCCATGTCGTCTCCCGACTTCATTCGAAATAGCCCGCTTGCAGGAGCCGCAGGATGGGCCGAAGTCGACAAACATACGCTGCAGCATGTCCGGTTCAAGAACGTGTTCGCGCTCGGAGATTGCAGCAATCTCCCGACTTCCAAGACGGGAGCAGCCATCCGCAAGCAGGCTCCCGTCGCAGTACAAAATATCATCAGCTTGCTGGCTGGACAACCGCTTGCCGCACGTTATGACGGCTATACATCATGTCCGCTCGTTACCGGCTATAATCGGCTTATTCTGGCGGAGTTCGATTATGATCTGACTCCGCAGGAAACATTCCCGTTTGATCAGTCGAAGGAACGGTACAGCATGTACATGCTGAAAAAAAATCTGCTGCCTAAAATGTACTGGCACGGCATGCTGAAGGGCCGAATGTAAGAGAAGTCTACGAAAAATTCATATTGTTAAGTTAATCAAGTACCCGTGGTTGTTTTATTTAGAAAGGGGAGAGTATTGCCTAATGCTGCTGCGTTATTTTTATGATGACAAGTTAGCTCACGCTTCCTACCTGGTCGGCTGCCAAGCTACGGGGGAAGCGATCGTGATCGATCCGGCTCGCGATGTAACGCCATATATCACAACGGCTAAATCCGAAGGCTTGAACATCATCGCTGCTGCCGAAACTCATATCCACGCTGATTTCGTGTCCGGAATGCGCGAATTCGGAGCGGAGCATGAAGCAATGCTTTATTTATCGGGCGAAGGCGGTCCGGATTGGATCTATACGTATGTGAGCGATGCGAGCGGGAATAAGGTCAATCATCGCCTTGTGCAGGATAGAGACCGATTCCACATCGGCAATCTCGAATTCGAAGTGCTTCATACCCCTGGCCATACGCCTGAGAGCATTTCGTTCCTGTTAACGGATCGGGGCGGTGGAGCCGATTCTCCGATTGGCATTTTTACCGGCGACTTCGTGTTCGTCGGCGATGTGGGACGCCCTGATCTGCTGGAGAAGGCAGTAGGGCTGGCAGGCACGGCAGAGGAGGGAGCAAGGCAAATGTTCCACTCCTTACAGCGCTTCAAGGAGCTTCCCGAATACGTGCAGATGTGGCCTGCCCATGGTGCGGGAAGCGCATGCGGCAAGGCGCTGGGCGCAGTTCCTTCATCGACGGTAGGCTACGAGAAGCGCTTCAATTGGGCTCTGTCCTTCACGAACGAAAATGAGTTCGTCAACTCATTACTAGCTGGGCAACCCGAACCGCCAACTTATTTTCCGAGAATGAAGCACGTGAATCGGGTAGGGCCTACATTACTTGGCCAGCTTTTTGTTCCAGAGCAGATCGAGGGGAGTGTAGAAGAAGTTGCGAGTTTCGTGCAAGCAGGAGCAATCGTCGTGGATACTCGCCCATGTGCTGCATTTGGTGCCGCGCATGTAAAGGGAACGATTAATGTGCCATACAACCGTTCCTTTACTTCATGGGCCGGTTGGCTCCTAAATGACGAACATCCGCTGTATGTGATGGGGGAGGAGGAGCAATTGCCTCATATTGCCCGAGATTTGCGATCCATTGGCATCGATCGAATTGAAGGTCTGATCGAAGCAACGAAGATGTGGGTGGATAGCGCCCTCCGTTCATCTTCCAAAGAATTGCTGGAATCTTATCCTGACGTTACTCCTGCGAGCATCGCAGACCAGGTAGTTGGCGGCGAGATCGCAGTTGTGGATGTGCGCTCAAGTGCAGAATGGGAGGAAGGCCACATTCAACATGCCAAACATATACTGCTTGGCAAGCTGCCGGAACGTGTTCGGGAGGTTCCGACTGAAATGCCCGTGCTCGTTCAATGCCGAACGGGAATGCGTTCCGCCATTGCGGTCAGCATTCTTCAGGCGCATGGCGTTACGAATGTCTTCAACCTGCAGGGCGGCATCGTCAGGTGGCAAGAAGAGGGATTGCCTATTGTGACGCGATAGATGGCAAGATCTTGGCCCATACATTTCAAGGAATACCATAAAATAATGAGTAAAAAGCGGGCAAAGCATGCTCGCTTTTTTTATTGGCTGTACAGGGAGTAACCCATTGACTATATACTATAGGGGGGTATACTATATAAGTAACAAAACACGAACATACGCCCTAAGTATATAGAGGAGGGATCGGATGTCACATCTTGCGAAATTTGCAGTAACTCCCGGTTTTGAGGAAGGAGGAAGTCTTTTTACGCCTAAGCAGTTGTCACTGCTTGGTTCTATTGTAGGCAACAAGGCAAAGATCGAGTTGACTACCTTCAAACAACTCTATGTCGAAATGGAAGAAGAGCGGATGGATGAGGTACAGCAGCGGTTGAAGGAAGTAGGGTTAGAGATCTATCCAGCAGGCTTCTACACCAAGAGCTTGATTACCTGTAATTTCTGCAGAGGATCAGAAGACACGAATATGGAGCTTGCCAAGCAGTTGAATGAAGTGATAGCCGGAATCGAGGTTCCCTACCCGATCCGGGTAGGCTACTCTGGATGTGCACTCGGAACAGGAGAACCGCTGCTGAAGGATATCGGGATTGTGAAAATGAAGGATGTATTCGATATATACATTGGCGGAGAGCCGAAAACAATCAAGCCAACCCTCGGACAATTGGCGATTTCCGGAGTGACGGCGGAGCAGTTAATCCCATGCGTCACCCGAATGATCGATTTCTTTCAAGCGAATGGCAAGAAGAAGGAGAAATACGCTAAGTTTATTCAACGGATGTCGATCGAAAAGATTATCGAAGAAGCTGTAAGAACCGAAAGCAAAAATGAATCAAGTTAACCTTGCACGCTAGGGAAGATCTGCATGTATATGATATCGTTTATCGTTCTGATAACCTTTTATTTATAGTTGAATGATGCTTCATACACTTGTGTATAAAAAAGAGCGGTCGGATCAAGAATCTTCTTGAATCATACCGCTCTTGTATATGGATTATGAGAATTCGTTCAACGCTTCAGGCGTCCAGTCCGTAACCCCGTTATCCTCTAAAACACCCAAAATAACGTCTGTAATATCTGGATCCGCCATCAGCTTGTCTTGAACGCGGAAAATAATATCATCAGCGTCGGCTAAGGTTAAGCCCTTGCGCAGTTCGATCATCGCATCGACGTGATAATAGCGCCCTTCCTGCGTAATTCGCAAATCATTAATATCCGTAACGTCTGAGTCAGCAAGAATAAGGAAAGCTACCTTCTCCGCAACATCGCGAGGAGCTGCGACCCCGATAAGTCCAACCATATTGTCATACCCGACTCGAAAAGCAACGCCAATCATTAATATCCCGATTAGAAGCGTCGCAATTCCATCCAAAGCCTTAAATGCTGTCAAGGAAGTGACGACAACTGCGCTCATGGCCAATAAGGCACCCGTAACAGCAACCAGGTCTTCATAAAATACCAAGCGAGTGGGTGGTGCAGAACGACTAACATGCTTAAATGAAGCGGGGATAAATGCAATACCTTTTGTTTCAACTCTTGCTTCCTTCGTAATTTCCTTCATCGCTTTGAGCAAAATAGCTCCATCAACAACTAAATTGAATATTAATGCCGCGATATTTATCCAGAACGCCCCACTGCTCGCTTGTACGGGGTGCTGAAGTAAATGCAGGCCCTCACGTATCGTCTCGTAGGCCATAATCGTTACAACGATAACAGCCACCATACAAAAGAGGTTGATGACTCGACCGAATCCAGTAGGGAATTGGCGAGTGGGCTTCTTCTCCGCAAGTATACTGCCGACGAATACAAAGCCTTGATTCACGCTGTCCGCCAGAGAATGCATGGAAGATGCGAACATCGCTCCACTGCCGCTCATTGCAGCACCTGCGCCTTTTGCAGCCGCAATAATGGCATTGCCTATCATTGCAATTGCAGAGGACTTATTTCCTTTCTTAATAAGCTGTAATACCGTTTCTCGTTCCGATTCGGGATCCATTGCTTCCTCCTAAAATGATGAATAAGATAACTGAAATTGTTACCTAAGCTTACTAATTTTATTACAAGAAGCTAAATGCAATCAATTATTAATACGATTAAATCAAAAATAGTTTCAAGATTTCATTTTTGCTTCTATCATTGATATAATTACCAGGATAGGAGATTGATAGAATTACAGCAACAGAGCGTGTCCGCAGTAAGCTGTTTGTTCGTATTACCAATTTACATAGATTGAGCCTTTGGGGAGGGAACGGTACATGAACCAAGAAGCAAGCACCGCCGGATGGGATGCAATTGATCAAGCAGTCACAGCAATTTATGGCGAGCAGGAGCCTAAGCATTACGGCACGATCATTTCATATGCTCTGGGTGGACATGACCCCTTGGATGGATTAAGTGCATACAAGGCGGATTTTCCATACCCGCATTGGCATTTTGTAACCTATGGTTTTTCAGAACTTTATGATAAAGAATTAGACGATGAAGAATGTAGCGGATACGGGTTTGAACTTACATTCAGACTGGTTAGGCAGGCTGAGGATGAGGAACCTCCCGCATGGGCGCTTAACCTACTGCAAAATATGGGGAGATACGTATTCAACTCCGGCAATGTATTTCGATCGGGAGATTATCTGGATGCGAACGGGCCGATATGCTTGGATGCAGATACCCAATTAACAGCACTCGCCTTCGCTGAAGATCCTGATTTGCATGCAATCGATACACCGAATGGCAAGGTAGAGTTCATTCAGATGGTAGGGATTACGAATGATGAGCTTGAAGCGATGCAAACTTGGAATACATTAGGCCTTTTGAATGCATCCCAAACGCACCTGCCTTATTACATTACCGATCTGGAGCGGGAGTCGCTTCTTCGCATGCCAGAAGTGGCCGAAGCTGCTGAGCGAGGAATGCAGAATGACGGTTCGAACACCGGAATCTTATTCGTTCAGCAATTAGGATGGGAATCTGGCAAGAATGGATGGTTAGGCAAGAAGCCGGCTAAGCTCCTCATCGGCGCAAAGCAGGCCGTCATAATCGGTAAGCTGCTGCAGGGGCGGATCTTGAAGCGCAAAGAACTTACACTGGTTGGACCTGAGGTTACAATCGTAATAAAATCGGGCGATCGTACTTCTCACGAAACGACGGAAAATGGGATTCAGTTGTTCGTAGATGATCGTTCGGCTGCTGAACTAAGTGCTAAGCTTGAGCCGAAGGCTGGCATGATCGAACTTGCGTCTACACAGAGCATCATCGTTCAAATTGAGATAACAGAAATTAAGGATCAAGAAGGCAACGTCGTCGAGATTATTGGATAAGGCTGACACGAGAGACATGAATGGGTATGAGGAGGAGTTGTCATGAGCTGGCTAAGAGAAGAAATTGCGATGAAGTGGCGCACAGAAGGAAAGCGGTATGCCTCGGAAATTAATGAATATGTGCGCGTCGGGATGGAAAGCAACTGGGAACAGGCACAACAAGAGCCAGGGGATGATCAGCGTTCGGGCATGGCCGCAGACATCGTTGACATGATACGGGTTGCCAATCAAGCAGGTGATACCGAACGGCTGCGACAGGAGATTCCGCCAGCATCCTGGCCAATTACACCCGATTATGAGGAGAAGCAGCAAGCTATTAAACCAATTGTCTGTCTGAATGATGGTACTGTTCTTGTGCGTACTTATGGCGGCGGCATCTATCTCATTCAACAGGATAGAATTACTGAGCTTCCTGACTTCTATCATATTGGATGCTCCTCGGACGGAAACTATTTCGCGCTTAGTAATGAACAAGGAATACGTATAATACGAGGAATCGTTACAAGCTTGGGGGAGGGCGAAGAGATTGCCGCTTGGTCCTGGCAAGTTATTCAGCAACGTATTAAGGCAATCTTGAATGATTCTGAATCTCTTGCCGATGCAGAACATCCGGCAAGCCATATTGAGGAGGCTATCCCATTCGACAATGGCTCACGTCTTCTTCTCGTAACCGATTGCGGCATCTATTTGCTTAGCAAAGACCAAGTCGAGCTGCTTCATCCTGAACTGACGGAGATGCAGCAATATGATTACGAGGATACTCACATCGATATGGTGCACGGCGCTGTGTCTCCAGATGGACGCTGGCTTGCGTACGGCAGCCAGTGCAGTGAACATCTATTGAGAGATGCAGCGAGTGGGAAGGTGTATACGTTCGAGCCGCAATCCAGTTATCCGCATTATGCGCTGTTCGCCAAGGACAGTAGCGAAGTGTGGTATAATGCATGCCATTTCTATAATGGGGCAACGATTCAAGTCCCGCTTGCAGACTTGGGGCAGCTTGATGCTGGGACAGAACACGAGTGGCCGATCATGAATGATGAGATGCGTGTATACGCCGCTGCTGCATTGACAGATGGTCATATATTGGGTGATGCCTATGGATATTTGCGCAAAATTGACAGTGAAGGTAATGAGATATGGCGATATTTTGTCGGCAGCACCTTATCCGGTATTGTCGCATCTCCAGATGAATCACGATTAGTGGTAGGCACATACGGAGGAATGCTGCATCTCATTGACTTACAGAGCGGTGTCAAGAGTGAGTACAGCATCGGTACTGCGAATATCATAGAGATTGACCGCTGGATTCTATGGCGAGATGAAGAACCGCTCCGCTGGTAGCTGAAGTAAGGTAGAAGTGCGGAAAAGTACGGCATAAAACACTCTACTGATCGAACCTGCTAACCGGTTAAGAACATGATATCCATGTTCTGCGCTAAGAGAGTTTGTAATTTGGCAGCATTACACTATAAAATCATGATGTAAAATCTCTTATTGAATAAGGAATGGTCTACAACGATGTGTAAACGATGCGCTTGGGTAAAAGAAAATGAGCCTCTATATGTGGACTACCATGACAAAGAGTGGGGAGTTCCCGTATATGACGATCGAAAGTTATTTGAAATGCTGTGCTTGGAAGGTGCGCAGGCGGGGCTCAGTTGGTGGACAATCTTGCAGAAGAGAGAACATTACCGTGAAGCCTTCGATCAATTCGAGGCAGAGAAAATCGTGCAGTACACAGAAGAGAAGCTGGAATCCTTGCTCGATGATGCAGGGATCGTTCGCAACAAATTAAAAATTCACAGTGTCGTTAAAAACGCACACGCTTTTTTACGACTCCAGAAAGAGCACGGCTCCTTCTCCACGTACATATGGAGCTTCGTCGATAACCAACCCATTGTAAACCATTGGGCGAACATCAAGGAGGTACCCGTTACAACTGACATCAGTGATCGAATGAGCAAGCAGCTTAAGAAAGACGGGTTCTCATTCGTAGGGAGCACGATTTGTTATTCCTTCATGCAGGCGGTTGGCATGGTAAATGATCATACGCTGGAATGCCTCTGCCATCCGTCACATCAAACGATTCGATCTTAGTTTTTGGATAGATGTCTGTTTGATGTATGAATAGAGGTTTCGATTATGAAAAGAGATTTGAAAGGAGGTGAGAAATCGATGAGTTCCATTCACATGCTGGCCGGCATACCGGGTAGCGGGAAGAGCCATTACGCGAAGGAGCTGTGCAAGCAGCACAGGGCTGTTCATGTAGCAACCGACTCCATACGTCAGAAGCTGTTCGGAGATGAGGCAAAGCAAAAGAATACGTATGTCGTATTTGATGAAGCGTTCTCTCAGATTGAGCAAGCATTGGTTTTTGGGCGCAATGTAGTATTCGACGCAACCAATGTCAGCCGCGAACGAAGATTGAAGTTCTTGAAGCGGTTCAGGGAGGTTCCGGTGGAATGTCATGTGTGCAGCACGCCCTATGATATCGCCATGCAGCGGGCTCAATCTAGGAAGCGTAGAATCGACGAGAGTGTAATGTCCAAGTTTGCTAAGCACTTTGAGTTTCCGGTCCTTGGTGAAGGCTTTCAACAACTTCATATCGTGCATGCTCCAGCTGACGCTATGCTTTCGCGCTCGGAGCTGGAAGAGCTGCTTGTGGATAATCCGGATCACGACGAATTGTTCAACTATTTGTCCAGCTCTCCGCATTTTCGGGTAATGGTAGGATATGATCAACAGAATCCGCATCATTCGAGAACGTTGTCCGAGCATACCTATGCGGTACTGGAATATGTACGTGCGTTCTACGAAGGGGATAACATGCTGGCAATGCAGTTCGCTGCACTGTTTCATGATGCAGGCAAGCCATTCTGCAAGGTGTGGAAGCAAAGCCGGGGATATTACTCCTATTATGGTCATGAACATGTATCCGCAGCGATCGCCTGCCATGTCCTGAAGCAAATGGGATACGACGAGGAATTTGTCCTGCAGGTCGTCAATCTAGTAAGCTTCCATATGGAGATCCTGCACGGCGGAGACACCGGAGCATCTCATATTTATCATTTGTTAGGCGATGAGATGTTGGCCCAATTGTATTTTTTTGCGGAAGCCGACACTTTCGCGAAATAAGGAGGTGAAACGACATGAAAATCAAATATCCGAAAACGATGCACCTTCCCTGGTCCAGAAGCTATACGAATGACGATAAAATCTTGCGGAATACGGATCATTTCATCGGCCGCGAGGTTGTTGTTACAGAAAAGATGGACGGGGAGAATACAACGATGTATAACAATGGCATTCACGCTCGTTCCCTGGACAGCAAGGATCATCCTTCTCGGCACATCGTCAAAATGCAGCATGGCGGCATTCAATACATGATCCCGGAAGGCTATCGATTATGCGGTGAAAATGTCTATGTGAAGCATTCGCTATCTTATACGGACTTGCCGAGTTATTTCATGCTGTTCTCGGTATGGAATGAGCAGAACATATGCCTATCTTGGGACGATACCCTCGAATGGGCTGAACAGCTTCAGCTTACTGTTGTTCCGGTGCTGTATCGGGGAATATGGGATGAGGAAGCTGTCAGGAAGTGCTATACGATGCAATCCCGCTGCGGTGGGGAACAGGAGGGCTATGTTGTTCGACTGGCGTCTGCATTTCATTATGATGCATTCAAGGAAAGTGCAGCAAAGTTTGTCCGCCGCAACCATGTGCAAACCGATGAACATTGGTTAAGCAAGCCGATCGAACCAAATGGTCTTGTGAGACAATAATCGAATTTTCGCTAATTTACAATACTAGATTTCAAGAAAGGAATGGGAATCATGTAATTGATAATAGAAGTACCGATCTATAGAGGATTTATCCTAACAACAAACTAAAAAACCAGCTTCCTCCATAAGCGGCAAGCAAGCTGGTCTGCTATCGAATACCGTATTTATTTTACCCCTGCTTTTTCTTGCTCCAAGGCATAGGTCGTGCTTCTTTCTAAGAACTCCAATACCTCATCTGATATCGGAAATAACCCCGTCTCACTGGCAGGACGTTTTCTTACTTCCCAGAACTTCTCGATTAACTCCTCATCACCCTCAAATGTGATCATCGACAGCTCATTCAGCTCAATTGCAATTTTGCAGCCTTCATCCGATTCTGGCGGGATAGACTGCTGGATACACCATTCAATCCGCCGCAGTAAGGACACATACTGTTGAGTGATTGGGTCGCTATTGCCTAGATTCGGAAGAGTCTGGCGCAAAAACTCGCTTTCTTCTTCTCCGAAGTAATCCATCCACTGCTTCGAATTCTCCGGTGCGTTCTGCACAAGACTCGATACCTTCTCCCAAGAGAGATTTCCCTCTATATCAATCATATGTATGAGTGTAGCTGTATTGGAAATACTCGTCTGCAGCGATGTTAACTGCTCCTGAAGCTGATTATAATGGGCAGTTAGGATGTGAAGGTAAGACAGCTTGTCTATCAATTGCTGAATATCCTCCAGTGGGAGCGACAATGACTTCATGAGCGTGATCTTCTCAAGTGTAAATAAATCTGCTTCCGAATAATAGCGTCGACCGTTGTCTTCCTTATGACTCGGCGTAAGCAAGCCAATCTGATCATAATAACGCAATGTTCGTACGGATACATTTCTCATCTTCGATACTTGTCCTGTTGTCCAGCGATTCATGTCAGTCCTCCTGAAAAAAGTGCTTGCAGGTTACGTAACGTCACCTAATATAGTTGAATTATAACATAGAGGATTGAGGGATGAAGATTGAAGACAACCGAGATGTGGAAGAAAAGTGATCCTTGGACTTGGCGCCAAATGCTGGCTTTGCTGGCACTGGAATTCGTATTTGTGATTTGTGTGATTAAATACCCGCTGCAGCAATTGTACGCTGATTGGTTGCAGAACACGCTATATGCGGGCACGTTGACGGGACTTACGATAGCCATAACGCTAATGCTGGGCATATATTTCGTTGCTTTACGGCCACAGAAATTGAGCTGGGCAGAAGTTGGAGTAAAGTCATTTTCGGCTAAAGATTGGTGGAGAATCATACTCTGGATACTTGCACTTATTATACTCAGCTTGGCAACCGTTTATCTTACCAGCTTTCTAGGGACTACGGTGGAGAATAGTAAAACAGAGAGCCTAAAACAGCATGTTACGTTATTTACTTTGCTGCTTGGTGTCATATCGGCAGGGATCATTTCACCAGTATATGAAGAAATCTTCTATCGCGGCTTCATCTATCGCTGGCTGCGCACACGTGTTGGAATCGGAGGAGCAACCCTTCTAAGCGCGTTAATCTTTACTGCAGCGCACTACCCGACGACAAATGCGATGCCCGTTAATTTTGTTGGCGGAGTCCTATTCGCATGGGCGTATGAACGTACGGGTTCCGTATGGCCTGGAATTCTTGTCCATGGCATAACGAATACGATTGGTGTTCTATTAACGGTGGCAGGCTGATGCTGATTTATTGTTATTTTCAACGACAAAGACAACTGTGTCTAATCACGCGGTTGTCTTTTTTTATGGAAGGAAATGTCTTGAACGTCTAACTCTGTCGTACTATTCTATACTTACTTGATGAAAATGAGCGAATTTCAACACCATGTATTCAATCCGGAAATTTGGGGAGAATCTCACCTTATAAAAAGAGGAGACGGAGCAATATGCCGCATATTACTTGCAATAATATGGACATGTTTGTCGAGCAGCTAGGCGTAGGATTTCCCGTTATTTTTCTACATAGCGGATTTTCAAGAGGGATTCTCGCATTTGCCAGCCAGATTCTTGATTTTCAAAGTAAGTATGCTTGTTATTTTCCCGACTTCCGCGGACATGGCAGAACAAGAAGTGACAGCTTGGAATGGAGTACGCCGCAGCATGCTGAGGACATCATTGCACTCATGAATCGATTAGGGATTCAACAGGCGCATCTGATCGGCTACGGCATGGGAGGAGGGGTCGGCTTGTATTGTGCGATTCACCATCCTGATCGTGTAACTTCGTTAACTTCAATTGGTCAGAGCGGGTATGTTGCTTCGTATGGATCTGAGGAATTTGAACCGGAGTGGCTGCTTGAGAATGATGGCCATGCATTTATCCGGCTAATGGAAGATAGACATAGAGATGCACATAAGGGTAACTGGCAGGAATTTTTGCGCCAAAAGCTTAAAGATTGGCGAACGTATCCACAGTTAAGTGAAGAACAATTCAGAGGCATAAGTTGTCCTACCTTGTTCATTGCTGGTCAGCATGATCCCTATGCACCAGAAGAAGATGTAATGAAAGTGACTACTCTTATTCCCAATTCACGATACGTCATTATAGAGGGAGCAAGTCATCGCCCCCATATGATTCGTGAACAGCCTATCTTCGTAAACGATACTATTTTGTCGTTCTTGGAAGAAGTAGGACGTGCGAATGAACAAGCAAGTGTAGTATGCCACACATAGTCATGTACGATGAGAAAGTGGGCATATGTGAGTTTGTTATCTTTCTGCATAGCGGCTATTCCCGCGGCATATTGGCATTTTCAAGTCAGATGTTGGATTTCCAAAAACAATTTCGTAAATGATGTGACTCATCAATATTTGTCCAATCGAATCCGTACAGGTGATTATTCTGACGAACCTCGTCCAGCTTTGGGCGGGGTTTTTGTATACTTCCTAACAGTGATTACCGACTCTAAGAAGGGGGGGGGAAGGAGTTAATCATGCTTTATTTGTAAACAGAATGACTGAGAACATGGAAGGATCTGAATTTGACATCATCTATTTTAGAGGTATATAATTCAGTAATAAAATAATAGGTAACCTAATTATTTGATTATCTAATAGTTAGCTAACCTAATATAGAGATGAAACGTGTTCTAGAATCTATGAGGTGATGCGGAAATGTTCGATCCAGATACAACGGCGTATAAGCTCGTCCAATCGTTCATGCGATTCAATCGGGCCGAGTGGAATCAACGGATGTCAGCAGGCAAGAAGCGCAGTGAGATGATGATGCTGTTCTGCATCAAGCGCCATGCGCAAGAGGGAGAGCCGGCTATGCGGGTATCCGACATCAGCAACCATCTGCGGCTCACTTCTCCGACGGTTACTCAGACCTTGAATGTGTTGGAGAAGAAGGGACTTGTGGAGAGGTTTATGGATAAGGAAGACAGGCGTGCCGTTCGAGTACAACTGACCGAAGAGGGATTGAAGACAACAGAAGAAGGTCAGAAACAATTCGAGGAACAGATTAACGGGCTGATTCAGCATCTAGGTGAGGAGGATAGCCTTCATCTCGCGGATTTGTTAAAGAAAGTATACGAATACTATGACATCCGCAGCCAACAACGAGAAAAAGAAAAGACACATGATGATGGAGATGGAGTTGAGGAAGCATGATAAAGTTGTTTCGGTATTTGAAACCATACCGAGTGCCGATAGGCGTCATATTAGCGCTTGTCTTTGTACAATCGCTGTCGGAGCTATATTTGCCGACACTCATGTCTGATATTGTAAACTTCGGGATTTCAAAAGGAGATGTCCCGTACATTTGGAAAATTGGCGGTCTCATGCTGGCGGTAGCAATCGGAGGAACAATCTGTGCGATTGTGAGCAGTTATTTGTCAGCCAAGGTTGCAATGGGGTATGGAAAATTAATGCGCGGCAAGGTATTTAACCACGTTCAGCATTTTTCCTTGCAGGAGTTCGACAACATTGGTACTGCTTCGCTTATTACGCGTACGACCAATGACATTACACAAGTACAACAGGTGCTTGTCATGATTCTTCGCATGATGATCAGCGCTCCGATGATGTGTATCGGCGGGATTATTATGGCCGTTAATAAAGATGCCAAGCTAACGTTAGTGCTAGCCGTTGTTATCCCAATCTTGGCACTTGCAATCTTTCTCGTAGCTAGTAAAGGGATTCCCTTGTTCAAGGCGCAGCAGAAGAAGCTCGATAAGCTGAACCAAGTGCTTCGCGAAAGCTTGATTGGTATTCGGGTAATTCGTTCCTTCAATCGCACCGAGCATGAGAAGGATCGTTTCAACGAAGCCAATACAGACCTAACACAGACAGCGGTAAAGGTAAACCGCATTATGGCATCGCTAATGCCAGTCATTATGCTTGCCTTTAACTTCTCGACTCTTGCGATTATTTGGTTCGGAACAGATCGAATTAATGCAGGCAGCATGCAGGTTGGTGATCTGATGGCATTTATCCAATATGCGGCTCAGATTATGTTCTCTCTTGTTATGGTATCGATCATTTTCGTTATGATACCGCGCGCCTCCGCATCTGCCACACGAATTAACGAGGTGCTTGACATGGAACCAGTCATTCGTGATCAGGATCATGTAAAGAAAGCGGAAGGACTTCGCGGATACATTGAGTTTGATCGCGTGACGTTCAGCTATCCGGGTGCAGAGAATCCAGCATTGTCCAATATCTCATTTAGCGCCCGCCCTGGAGAGACGACGGCCATTATTGGCGGTACAGGTTCCGGTAAATCTACGATGCTGAATCTCATTCCGCGATTCTATGACATTGATAGTGGGCGCATCCTGATTGATGGTGTAGATGCCAGAGAGTTATCTCAGGAGGGCTTGCGAGAGAAGATTGGGTACGTGCCGCAGAAGGCCGTACTATTCTCAGGCACAATTGCAGATAATATTCGCTATGGCAAGCAGGATGCGACCGATGAGGAATTGCAGCATGCAGCAGTAGTTGCGCAAGCTGCTGATTTCATTGCAGCTATGCCGGAAGGATACGATTCAGCTATTTCCCAAGGGGGAACGAACGTATCAGGCGGCCAGAAGCAGCGCTTGTCCATTGCGCGGGCACTTGTGCGCAAGCCTGAAATTTATCTCTTTGATGACAGCTTCTCCGCTCTAGACTTCAAAACAGATGCCAAGCTGCGGACAGCATTAAAAGGAGAAACAACTAACGCAACTGTAATTATCGTCGCACAGCGTGTAAGTACGGTGAAGGACGCTGATCAGATTATTGTGCTGGAGGAAGGACGAATCGCAGATATTGGCACGCATCAAGAACTGCTGAAATCTAGTGAAGTGTATCGTGAGATTGTATCCTCGCAGCTGTCGGAGGAGGAGATCGCATGAGTGAAAAAAATAAAGCAGCGAATTCCGGCCGTAAGCATGGTGGCGGTGGACCGATGGGGCCGGGGATGATGATGCCGGGTGAGAAGGCCAAGGACTTCAAGGGTACCTTACGCAGGCTTCTCGGTTATTTGAAACCGAGCCGAACCAAGCTCTTCATCATCTTTTTGATGGCTATACTCAGTACCATATTTTCAATCGTCAGTCCTAAAATTATGGGTAAAGCAACAACCAAGCTGTTTGAATTCACAATGGCGAAGTTCAACGGACTCCCAGCTGCCATGGACTTTGACTTTATTACTAATATCCTACTGCTGCTTGTTGGCTTATACCTGTTCAGTGCGTTTTTCAGTTATATACAGCAATATTTGATGGCAGGTGTAGCGCAAAAAATTGTGTATGACATGCGCCAGCAGGTCAATGATAAGCTGAATCGTCTGCCGCTCAAGTACTTTGACGGACGCACGCATGGCGAGATTCTAAGCAGAGTTACGAACGACGTAGACAACATAAGTACAACGTTACAACAAAGCTTAACGCAGTTAATTACATCGATTATTACGATAATTGGCGTCATCGTGATGATGTTGACCATCAGCCCGCTGTTAACCCTAATCTGTATGCTGACATTGCCGCTCAGTGCGATCGTGATTAAAATGGTGGCATCACGTTCCCAAAAACACTTTATGGGACAGCAAAAATCACTTGGTGAGCTAAACGGTCATGTAGAAGAAATGTATACGGGGCATAATATTGTCAAAGCGTTCGGCCATGAGGAAAAATCACTCGAAGATTTTAACGAGGTTAATGAACGCTTGTACGAATCGGGATGGAAGGCACAATTTATTTCCGGCATGATTATGCCGCTAATGAACTTCATTGGCAATATCGGATATGTTCTTATCTGCGTGGTAGGCGGATTGCTCGTAACGAAGAAATCGATCGAGATCGGTGATATTCAAGCATTCATTCAATACGCTCGTCAATTCACGCAGCCGATTGCTCAGACAGCCAACATTGCGAACGTCATTCAATCGACCATTGCATCGGCAGAGCGGGTGTTCGAGGTGCTTGATGAGGTAGAAGAGGTTCCAGAAGCTACGAAGCCAGTTGAAATCGCACATCCAGTCGGTCAAGTGGAATTCGAGCATGTACAATTCGGATATAAGGAAGACGAGTTGCTCATTACAGATATGAACATCCACGTAAAACCAGGACAAATGATTGCGATTGTAGGCCCTACTGGAGCAGGGAAGACGACGCTCATTAACCTGCTGATGCGCTTCTATGAAATTAATGGCGGCGCCATCAAGATCGATGGCGTGGATATAACCGACATGGAACGCAGCAGTCTGCGGTCGATGTTCGGTATGGTGCTTCAGGATACATGGCTCTTCAATGGTACCATTCGTGAAAATATCGCGTATGGCCGGGAAGGAGCTTCGGAAGCGGAGATTGTACGCACAGCGAAGGCAGCGCACGCCGATCATTTTATCCGTACGCTGCCGAAGGGATATGATACGGTTCTGAATGAAGAGGCCTCCAACATTTCACAAGGTCAGAAGCAGCTCCTTACCATCGCGCGCGCGATTCTTGCGAATCCATCCATTCTTATCTTGGATGAAGCAACGAGCAGTGTCGATACACGTACCGAGGTTCATATTCAGAGAGCCATGAATGAACTGATGAAGGGGAGAACGAGCTTCGTCATTGCCCATCGCTTATCGACTATACGCAATGCGGATCTGATCCTCGTGATGAACAAAGGTACCGTAATTGAACAAGGATCACACGATCAACTGATCGAACAAAAAGGCTTCTACGCTGATCTATATAATAGTCAATTCGAGGAATCAACACCAGAAGCAATTTAAAATCTATAGCCTAAGTATGACGTTCCATGATGGATCAACATACTTGGGCTTTTTATTTGCAAATGAACCAGCATATAAGTTTACATAATAAATATTACGTTACTTCATTTAATTACAAGATCTCTATTTTTGAGTAAATTACGCGTTACAGAAACAAATAAAATTTGACAATTACCGATTACGAGTGTAATCTATACCTCAGGATGTTAATTACATATGTAATCAATAGAAAGAAGGTTGAAAATATGCCAGATATTCCGCGAATCTCGGATGCTGAATGGGAAGTCATGAAGATATTCTGGGGGACAAACCATAAGCTGTCAGCGAACGATGTAATCGAGAAGCTAAGTGAGAATAGCGACTGGAAGCCAGCTACGATTAAATCGTTAATTAATCGATTGCTCAACAAAAATGCGCTCGGCTATGAACAGGAAGGGAAAACCTATCTATATTACCCTGTAGTCAGTGAAGAAGAGTGCGTCAGGGCAGAGAGTAATTCCTTCTTGCAGCGTCTATATGGAGGCGCCTTGAAGCCGATGTTTGTTAATTTCCTGAAGCAAGAGAAGCTATCCACAGAAGAAGTAGAGGAGCTGAAGAAAATACTCGACGAGGGGCAGCGTAGAGATGAATAATTTATTAACATGGTTAACTATTATTTTTGATTGGGTTGCAAAGACTTCCTTAATGGCATCAATCATTGTTGTCCTTATCTTGCTTGTGAGGGCCGCATTGAAGGATCGTCTCCCGATTAAGTGGCAGTACATGCTCTGGTTCGTGCTGCTTGCCAGAATGCTGCTGCCTTGGGTGCCTGAAAGCTCAATCAGCTTATATAATCTATTTTCATTTGCAGATAAACCAGTTACTCTTTCTTTCTCGGCAATGGATGATAAAGTGAGCAGATTATCGGCGGAACGTGCATCAGCAATAAACGAATCCAGCCGTAATCTGGACAAGAGCATATCTGGCGCTGAGCGGTCAGATGTCACGATTAACGATAGTCCTGCATTCATTCACTCCGCATTGTCACTTAGCTGGTTACTTGGCGTATTGGCAATGACAGCCTATGTGCTTGTATCGAACCGTAAATTTTCGCGAAGGATGATGAGAGAATCCTATGTCGTATCCGATGAAGACAGCTTGCGTGTACTTCAGCAATGTCGCGAGGATTTGAAGATAAAGAGAACACTGCCGCTGCTGATATCGAATGGAGTGAGCAGTCCTACACTGTATGGGGTATTACGACCGAAGATATTGCTGCCTGGCAAGTATTTTGCGCAGTTTCGCAATGAAGAACTAAGACATATTCTGCTTCATGAATTTGTTCATTACATACGCAAGGATATTGTGACAAACTGGTTATTCACCATCCTGCTTATCCTGAACTGGTTCAATCCGATACTATGGTACGCATCCAGGAAAATGAGGGAAGACCAGGAGCTGTCTTGTGACGATCGCGTCATTTCTTGTTTGGAAGAAGATGAGGTCAAACAGTATGGATACACCATTGTCAAGCTGGTGGAAGCGAATATGACAACCGGCTTTCGTTCTGTCAGTGCGACAAGCTTCTCAACCGACAAATCCCTCATTAAAAGGAGAATCAACATGATTGCTTTGTTCAAACGAGGTTCGTATAAATGGACCATTCTCGGAATCGCGATCATTTCCATTTTTGCCTGCATTGCCCTAACGAACGCGGCAGCGGATAAACCAGAGCCGAAGAAATCCGAAATCCTTGAGCTGTATGCAAATGAACCATTATTTAATCAGGTTAATGAAAAAATCCGCAATACGGTTAAGCAAACGGTTAGTGATGTCATGCAGCAGTTGGGCAAGCCGCTTCCGCTCCAAGAGATCATGCCCACAGAAGACACGAAGGATCTGTTCCTTGTATTCAAAAGCTCTCCAAATGACGGCCCCGGTCAGCGTTACATATGGGTAAACGCTGACACCGGCAAGCTATCGAGAGTACAACTAGGGTTGGATCTGACGCCAGAAGCAGCCGGCTCTGAATTGTTGAAGAAGGCTGCACAAGCGCTGCAAGACAGTGGATACAAAGGGAATCCATATTTTAAAATCAGTCGTACCATTTTCAATGATCCAAACACGAATGAATATACGGTTCAAACGAAATTGATAGATAATCAGAACGATCATCGAGTTGAAGTGCGATTTTCGAATGACACAATCACTACGTCCTATGATGTAGGTCCTGACCAAATTTCGGATGATGAAAATAAAAAAGGTCAATACATGCTTGCTGTACTGCGCGGCAAAAAAGCTGATCAGCTTACCGCTGCATCCAAACTTTTCTCTGACAGCTACAATACCGTGTATTTGTCTTATGGTTCTGACGGCGGTGTCAGCTTCGATCCGAAAACCTATAAGATTCGTCAAATTTATGATTCTTCATTATCTACCTATTCGAGCAATCCTAAAACAAGCGCGAGCCAAAAGCAGAAAAAGCTTGAAATCACGGATGAGCAATTACAAACAGCTGCTTTCCCTCTTGTTGCTGAATTGCTCGGATATAATCTACATGAATATGAAATGCAGAGAAATCCAAAGGCTCCCGGCAGTGCTCAATTTGTTAAAGATGGAGAGCGTATATTTGCGATAGAGTTTAACGAGAATGGTGATATATGGATGATCAACGACTACACGAATTAAAGCAGACATTCATAACAAAATAACGACGACCTCAGACATAGTCGTGCATAACAAGTATTATAAAAATTCATGACAGGAGTCCTGAATCATCAAGATTCAGGATTCCTGTATTTTGGTCAATGGTTTGGCTGCCGGGCCCTCTAATACATCGCCTTCATAGGAGAACCTTGACCCATGGCAAGGACAATCCCAGCTTCGTTCGCCGTGGTTCCATTCCAGTTCGCAACCCATGTGCGTACAAGTGGTATCAACGATGTGAAGCATGCCATGTTCATCTCGATAAGCTCCAGCTCTTCTACCGTCAATCGATACAACAGCGCCTTCATCATTCGATAGATTCTCAGGCTTATTGTGAACACGTTCCAATTTTCCGCTAATGAGATGTTTGGCTACATCCGCGTTCTGAGCGAAAAATGTTTTCACATCAGGATCGACTTGAAAGCGAGACGGTGTATATAGTTCCTGATAGGCATTCTCTCTCCCCATAATCATATCCCTCAACAGGAGCGCAGCAGCCGTGCCATTGGTCATGCCCCATTTCCGGTATCCGGTTGCAACGTAAACATTCGGTACTGAAGAAGATATTTGTCCGATATACGGCATTTTATCCAAGGTAACTAAATCCTGAGCCGACCACCGATACGATATTTCTGCTGCTCCAAATACATCATTCGCGTATGCTTGCAGTGCTTCATAGTGCTTAATGGTGCAAATGCCTTGTCCGGTCTTATGACCTTCGCCGCCAATGAGTATCAAGCTGTCACCGGAATCCAATGCCGCTGTACGGATCGAGCGTTTTGGGTTCTCTGCGCTAATATACATGCCTGACAATTGAACATTCTTATTGGGGATGCCCACAACATAGGAGCGTTCAGCATGCATTCTTGCAAAATAAAATCCCATCCCGTCATAACAAGGAAAGTGGGAGCATGAAACGGCATGCTTGCAGGTTATCTTGAAGCCATCTTGCGTAATTACGGTCGGCAGCGTACTCTTATCGATAGTTTTTACAGTGGTATGTTCATAGATCTGCCCGCCTAATTCCACAAACAGCTGAACTAACTTGTCCAAATACTTAACCGGGTGAAATTGGGCTTGATTCCGCATGACGAGGGCCGCCTTGATGGGCACAGGCAGATCGATTTGAGTGACCAATTCACCGTCAATCCCGAGCTTCTCATAGGCAGCGAGCTCCGTTTGAAGCTTCGGCAGGTACTCATCCGAATTTGTATAAATATAAGCGTCCCGTTCCTCATAATCACATGGGATCTTATGTTCCTGAACCATATGCTTAATAAATTGCTTGGCCTCGATATTCGCTTGATAGTACAGCTTTGCCTGTTCTTGACCGAAATGCTGAATGAACTCGTCGTAAATAAGGTCATGCTGCGCTGTTATTTTGGCCGTCGTATGACCAGTCGTGCCATTCAGCAGCTGACCTGCTTCAACAAGCACGACGCGGAGTCCTTCCCGTGCCAAGAGGTAGGCCGTTGTTATGCCGGAAATTCCGCCTCCAACTACTACAACTTCTGCTTCCGTATGTTTAGCAAGTTTCGGGAAGGAGGGAATCGTTGCGGAGTCCCGCCAATATGATTCAGGAAATTGGGGGAGATCTTGAATGGACGAGGAATCATTGTGCATAGTAGCGAACCTCCTATATAGATTGTCTTTGTCTATTCATTTCCTTGGGAATCCGTGTTTAATCAGTGTGTGATTGAAATCATACGTACAGACTAGGGAATACAAACATCGATCTGTATGACGAAGAAAGGAAGTATCAGCGCTTCTAGGGTATAATCCGAATCGTTCGATGCCTTGCAGCCTAATTGACATGCTAGCCATTCGCGGATATTATCGATATCATAAATCTATGATTAAGAAGGGTTGTCCATGAAATTTACAAAAGCAACGAATTATGCGCTCCATACTATGCTCATGCTGATTGAGGCATCTACCGTTAAGCCAGTTGGCGTACAACAGTTGGCAGAATCTCAGGGCGTGTCCCCAACGTACTTGTCCAAAATATTAACGAGACTTGTGAAGGCCGGCATGATTGAATCGATCTCGGGAGCAAATGGGGGATATCGCCTGACTCGTCATCGAGATGATATTACATTTCTGGATATTATCCATGCTATCGAAGGCTCGACCTCGTTATTCGAATGTAACTTCGTCCACGGCGAAGAATGTCTGATTCAAGCCGTGATGAAGGAAGCAGAAGAGAAGATGGAGAATCATCTGAAGAATAAGAAATTAGTCGATATCGCTCAACAACTCCATAAAAAATCGCATTCGTAATCTACTGAAATGGAGATCATTTCGTCTAGTACCTAATGTTGTTTTTAATATGTGTATCTCGAAATGTCGAATGTTCCAAACTACAAATAAATAGGAACTGTTGATGCAGGGGGACAGAATAAATCTCAAGGGATTTGAACTGTCCGCTGAACGAAAAGTGAAGAGGGGTATGTCCTGATGTCAAATCGTCAATTGAATCCGAAGGTCGATGAATTTATACGGAAAGCGAAAACGTGGAAAGAAGAATATGAGAAGCTTAGACATATCGTTCTTGACTGCGAGCTGACCGAAGATTATAAGTGGATGCACCCATGCTACACCTATGAGAACAAAAACATCGTTTTAATACATGGGTTTAAAGAGTACTGCGCACTTCTGTTTCATAAAGGGGCCCTGTTAAAAGATCAAAACGGGATCCTCATCCAACAGACAGAGAATGTACAGGCAGCACGTCAGATTCGGTTCACCAATGTTCAAGAAATCGTTGAGATGGAAGACATCTTGAAGGCCTATATTATGGAGGCCATTGAAGTTGAAAAAGCGGGGTTGGAAGTGAACTTTAAGCAAACTGCAGAGTACACAGTTCCCGAAGAATTTCAAGTTAAACTCGATGAAAACCCTGCCTTGAAAGAAGCCTTTGAGGCATTAACGCCAGGGCGTCAACGACAATACCTGTATTATTTCTCAGAACCCAAACAATCCAAAACGCGAACATCAAGGGTAGAGAAATATACACAGCAAATTCTTGATGGAAAGGGATTAAAAGATTAGATTATTTGACGATAATCGTAGGTGGACAAGAACATACCTTCATGTAGATCCGCGCATTGCGCGGGTTTTTTTTATTTATATGCATGGCAATACAAACAATAGGGGTTCGTTCGGACGCATGAAAATCAATCGTTGACAGGACGCCTTTTGGTGTCTTATAATCAAACCGACACCAAAAGGTGTCTCTTTTAAAGACAGTCATAGCGAAATTTGCAAACCTGATTATGTTTCACCTGAAATATTCTTTGTCATGACTGGTGCAGCTCTCTCTCATGCGTTTGCTAATGATTATGGTGATTACGGTTTTTATGCGATCTCCCGCTTTCCTATGCAGCTCTGAGCATCGCCTCATGGACACTGTGTCCAAATAGCCGTAAACTCTAAGGAGGTGATAGAAGTAGTCATAGCTGATCCCTCATATCACCAACAGATTTCTACTAAAGAATGTAAGATATTGGAGAGGTTGTTGTGGGTGAGAATAATCAGTTGCGGGATGTGTTTGACGCGATTGCAGATCCAACTAGGCGGAGACTCATTCGTTTGTTAGCAGAGAAAGAGGAGATACCGCTTCATGAATTAACGGCACAATTTCAAATGGGACGTACAGCGGTATCCAAGCATTTGACAATTCTTAAAGAAGCCGGACTGGTATATGACCGCAAAGTCGGCCGAGAGACACGATTTAGGCTGAACGCCGTACCACTGAGAGAAGTCCAAGACTGGGTGGCTTTCTACAGCAAGTTCTGGGGTTTGAATATGTTGCGCTTGCAACATTTATTAGAGGAGGAAGAAGAATGAGTGTAACATTAACACTGGATTTTCAATACAAGACTACAATTGAGAAGTTGTGGTCCGCATTAACCGATTCCAGCAAGCTTGCCAAGTGGGTTCACAACATCCACACTGGTGAGGCAATGGAAAATGATTTTAAAGCCGTCGTTGGACACCATTTTCAGTTCCGCACGCAGCCGAACGAATGGTGGAATGGAATTATTGATGGAGAAGTACTGATTGTAGACGAACCCAACAAGTTGTCCTATACATGGGAAAGCGGGGAGAAGCACACGATCACGTGGACACTGCAAGACTTAGGGAACGGAAGCGTTAACCTTCATCTCGAACAAACCGGAATCTCCAATGAACAAGCACTCGCAGGCGCTAAGTATGGCTGGACAAAGTGGTGCAGTGAGCTTGAGAAGGTATTCGCTTAGTTATAAACAAGTACACGTTAATGCAGCAATCAGGCATAATGAGCACAGGTACCACTTATAAGAAGAACTCTCCAAGTCAGGAGGGTTCTTTCTGTATTTTTTACGATAACGCGAGTAATACTTGCTTCATAAATCGGTGAAGAATATGTTATCATAGATATTATCAGTCTGTAATATCCTATTTAATAAGGAGATGAGTATTATGATTTACGATTGCGCCATCATTGGGGGAGGACCCGCAGGATTGAATGCTGCTCTCGTCCTAGGAAGAGCAAGAAGAAGCATTGTCTTGTTCGACCACAATCGCCCTAGAAATGCGGTGACATATGCATCTCATGGTTTTATTACGAGGGACGGGGTTACGATTCCAGAATTCCGGCGCATCGCGCACGAAGAGCTGGGGCGCTATCCATCCATTCGTCTGATGCATGTTGAAGTTACGACAGTTGCCAAAGTGGATGGTGTCTTTCACTTACACGATACATTGGGGCAGTGCATTCAAGCGAAGAAATTGATACTTGCGACAGGGGTCAAGGAGATATTCCCGGAAATAGAAGGATTCACTCCGCTATACGGAAAAAGCTTGTTCAACTGCGTATACTGCGATGGCTGGGAATTGCGTGATCAACCACTTGTGGTCGTGTCTGAACATGCTGCTGGATTTCACACCGCCAAGTTGCTCTATCAATGGAGCAATGATTTGGTCGTATGTACGAACGGGCACTCAACCCTTACACACGAGCAGAAGATGCAGCTTCAATCCAAAAGGGTAAAGGTCATGGAACAACCGATAGCCGCTTTTATCGGACATAATGGCATGCTCCAACAAGTCCGATTCACTGATGGAACAGAGCTTGCGAGATCAGGAGGCTTCGTCACTCCCAAGTTTGGGCAAAGTGCACCTTTTGCTGAGCAGTTGGGCTGTGAATTGACCGCTGCTTGTGGGATTAAGACAGATGATTCAGGGAGAACTACGAGAGCGGGTGTCTACGCAGCAGGGGATGCGGCTTCCTTTTCTCCCTCCCAAGTTGTATTCGCTGCAGCAGACGGCAGTCGAATCGCAATGCATATTAATCGAGAATTGACTGAGGAGGAATTCGAACAGGGGGAGACGAGTTAGGACGATATCACTTTGGTAGTCATTCAAACCTTTATTGGAGGAGTAACACATGAATATTGCATGGAATGAGCGTTACGGTTCAGCAGAATATTACTACGGGGAAGAGCCGAATGCATTTATCCGAGAACAAGCACACCGACTGGACAATTGCCGGACTATCATTGCTTTTGCGGAGGGGGAGGGCAGAAATGCCGTCTATTTAGCTCGTGCTGGACATCAAGTGACAGCGATTGATTACTCCGAGAACGGTCTCAACAAAACGGAGAAGCTGGCTCACAAGTACAATGTACGAGTGCAAACCAAGCAGGCGAATCTCCTTACTGATAATGTAGCGAAACAAGAATACGATGCTGCAATTATGGTTTTCGGCCACTTTCACCAACGTGATCAAGGCTTAATTGTGAATAAGCTGAAGCAGGCCGTGAAGCCAGGGGGCATCATTATGCTTGAAGTATATTCGAAGTCGCAGCTGCGTTATGGAACAGGCGGCCCTCCGGATATTGACATGCTATATGACCCCGCTGAGATGCTAGCTTGGTGCAAGGAGCTTGAGGTTCTGCACTTCTATTATGGGGAACAGAACCGAGTGGAAGGAAAGGGCCATACCGGATTAGCTCATGTGATTCAAGTGATCGCTAGACACCGATCCGCCACAATTTGATCTTGAACCGCCCTTTTTGGTGGGATATTATGTAAGGGAATGAACGTTCATTCCGCGAAAAGGGTGATAGCTAGTGACCACGAACAAAAGAGACGATATTTTACTCGCAGCATTGCATTTATTTACTGACCGCGGTTTCGACGCGACTACCGTACCGATGATCGCTGAACGAGCCAAGGTTGGCGCAGGCACCATCTATCGTTACTTTGAGAACAAGGAGGAGCTGCTGAATTCTTTGTTTCAAGAATGCACCGAGCAGTTCTTCCGTGCCGTTAAACAAGGCTTTCCTGATTCTGCAACCGTCCGCGAACAATTTCATCACATTTTTGTTCAGACCATCCATTTCGCGAAAGAGAACAGGGAAGCCTTCTCGTTCATTGACTCTCACTTGAATCCTCGATTATTGGACGAGAAAAGCCTCAAAACATTTGAAATAGGCATGGATTTTATTCGCCACTTCTTATTCAACGGCCAGCAGCAGAACGTTATCTCTCCATTGCCGCCAAATGCGTTAATCTCTATCTTCTACGGGGCGCTTGTCAAATTGTTCGAAACAATCCGGGCAGAAGTGCTCGAAGAAACGCACGAACTCCTCGTAGGAGTGGAGGAATGCTGCTGGAATGCAATCCGAGCTCATTAACTCGATTGTGTTCCCTTCTGCAACACGGAATGAATATTCATTCCTACCTGTCGACTGTTGACTTCAATCGTTTATTGCTGCAATGTAACACTGACATCCATGAGCTACCTCTTACGAACGAATCTGTATTCCATATAGAGGAGGCAATATCATATGTCTATTGCGATTCCACAACCCAAAACCTACGGCCCTCTCGGCAACATTCCTCAACTGAATCCGAATACCCCCATCTTGTCTTTCATGAATCTTGCTGATGAATACGGTGAAATCTACCGCATGAAGCTGCCATTTGGAACGCTTCATGTCGTCTCTGGCTACGAGTTGGCCAAGGAATTTAGCGACACTGCTCGCTTCGGCAAAATCGTAGATAAAACCGTATTACACAATGTGCGAGCATTTGCAGGGGATGGTTTATTTACTTCTGAGACGGAGGAGCCGAACTGGAAGAAGGCCCATAATATTTTGCTCCCGAGCTTCAGCCGCACAGCAATGCGGGGCTATTTTGACAAGATGCTGGATCTCGCCATGCAGTTAATCCAGAAGTGGTCGCGCCTAAATCCTGATGATCATATCGAGGTGCCGGAGGATATGACAAGACTGGCGATGGATACGATCGGGCTATGCGGCTTTAATTACCGCTTTAACAGCTTCTACCGTGATCAACCCCACCCATTTGTAACAAGTATGGTTCGGGCATTGGATGAATCCTTGAATCAAGCGCAGCGACTTGGCATTCAGGATAAGCTTATGGTCAAAACCCGGCGGCAATTCCAGCAGGACATTGATGTCATGTTCACATTAGTTGATAAGATTATCGCTGAACGCAAAGCGCACGGACACGATGAGGCAGATGACTTGTTAGCTTACATGCTGCAAGGCAAGGATCCCGACACAGGTGAAGCTCTGGACGACGCCAACATTCGGTATCAAATTATTACGTTCTTAGTAGCCGGACATGAGACAACAAGCGGATTATTGTCATTCGCCCTGTATTTTCTGCTGAACAATCGCGACAAGCTGCAAAAAGGCTATGAGGAAGTAGATCGTGTATTGAAAGATCCCGTTCCCACCTACACACAGATCAAGGATTTGAAATACATTCGCATGATTCTCGATGAATCGCTGCGATTATGGCCGACAGCACCCGCGTTCAACTTGCTTGTGAAGCAAGATACGCTGCTGGCGGATCGATATGAGATGAAGAAGGGAGATCGCTTGCTCCTACTGCTTCCTCAATTGCACCGAGATGCTGCAGTATGGGGATCTGATGCGAACGAATTTCGTCCAGAGCGATTCGAGGATCCAAGCCAAATCCCTCATGATGCTTATAAGCCTTTCGGAATCGGTCAACGCGCTTGTATCGGTCAGCAATTTGCTCTTCAAGAGGCGACACTAATGCTTGGTTTAATCTTGAAACATTTCGAACTCATCGATCACACCAATTATCAATTGAAGCTTATGGAGTCGCTGACCATCAAGCCCGAAGGGTTTACCATGCAAGTCCGTCCGCGACGCACTAAAATCGGAGCCGCAGCCATTCACATTGAAAATCGTGACCCGTCTAATGAAGGAGCAGCCTTAAGCCGAGAGCTTCAACAACGATCCCTTCACCATACGCCGCTCCTCGTATTATACGGCTCCAATCTTGGCACAGCAGAGGGCATTGCCCGCGAACTGGCGGAGAAGGGCAATCAATTAGGCTTCCTAAGTAAAGTCGCACCCCTTAACGATTATGCAGATGGTCTTCCCAAGGAAGGCATCACCTATATCATAACAGCATCATATAACGGTCAACCGCCCAGCAATGCACGACGCTTCATGAAGTGGCTGAAGGAAGTGGGGCCGGAAGCATTGACAGGAATTCGCTATTGCGTCTTCGGTTGCGGCGATCATAACTGGCCTAGTACCTATCAGAGCATTCCCATGTTCATGGATGAACAACTCGCGGCTAAAGGAGCAACTCGACTGCTGCCTGTCGGCCATGGCGATGCCAGCGGTGACTTCGACACCGAAGTGGAGGAGTGGCGCGCTATGCTGTGGCCAGCAGTTATGCGTTCACTGGAATTAGAATTTGATGGAATTGATGGAACAGAGGAATCGACAGCTTCTTCGTTAACTGTAGAGGTTGTAAACATATCGGTTGAATCACCGTTTGCCGAATCATACCATGTCCATTGTGCAACGGTCATAGACAATCACGAGCTGCAAAGGGGCGGAAACGGGCGTAGTACACGTCATATCGAGATTGAACTACCTGAAGGAGTGTCTTATCTTGAAGGGGATCATTTAGGTGTGTTCCCTATCAATTCGGATAATCTAGTCGAACGGGTAATAAACAGATTTGACTTAAATGGAAGCGATCACGTGGTGTTGCGAACAATAGAGAACCGTTCTTCCCATTTGCCGTTACATCGACCTGTGTTGATACATGATCTTCTAAGCCGGAGCGTCGAACTTCAGGAGCCTGCCAGCCGAGCGCAAATTCGCGAGCTTGCCGCATTGACGGTATGTCCTCCGCATCGAATTGAATTAGAAGCGCTGCTTGAGGCAGAGGCCTTTAGACGGAACATCCTTGAGAAGCGCGTATCAATGTTAGATTTACTAGAGAAATATGAAGCTTGCTCAATGACATTCGAGCGCTTTCTAGGGCTGCTCCCGCCACTAAAAATACGATACTATTCGATATCCAGCTCTCCTCATGTACAGCCGAATCAGATTAGTCTCACGGTAGGGGTCGTACAGAGTCCGGCTTGGGATGGACGACATGAATATCGAGGAGTTGCTTCTAACTATCTTGCCGACAGACAACCAGGCGAATCCATCAGGATGTTTATTCAGCCACCGCAGTCCAATTTCCGGCTGCCAGAGGATCCAAGCACACCTATTATTATGGTAGGCCCGGGGGTAGGAATTGCGCCATTCCGTGGATTTCTTCAAGCTCGGCAAGCCATGAAGGAGCAAGGGATTCCGCTCGGCAGCGCATATCTTTATTTCGGCTGTCGAGATGCGACGGATCACATCTATGAAGAAGAACTGGAGCATTATCAACAAGAGGGGATTGTTACGGTACACACCGCATTCTCTCGTATCGAGGGTCAACCAAAAACCTATGTCCAGCACCTGATCAAGCAGCGTCAGCAAGAAGTAATCGGTCTCCTTGATCAAGGGGGACAGTTCTATGTGTGCGGAGACGGGAGCGCTATGTCACCAGATGTGGAGGCAACACTTAAGCAAATGTATCAAGACGTTCATGGTGTTAGCGAGACGAAAGCAAATAGATGGCTGGAGCAGCTAGGGGCCGACGGAAGATATGTGAAGGATGTATGGGCAGGAAGGAAAGCCTAATGAACCAAAACAAGTTGTAAACGAGTTGCAGGACAAGGGCGCCCTAGATGGGCGTCCTTTACCATTTGGACAGTTCAACTAGGTCATTCGTGTGATTGTGTTGCAAGAACAGGCTTTATATACTTGATTGGAGGTGGAAAGTACGGAAGACATTCCAGTATCGCAGACTAGCAGGGGGGATATTTATATAAAAGCTACTGTATAGAAGGGTTCGTCGTAGACTACGACGAGATCAATTTATGGCTGGTTATCGAGAACTGTAAGATAACGGGAGAAAACTCTTTGTAGGTAGTAACAGTGCTTCTATTGAACCTAACTTTTTTCAGAAAGGAGGAGATGAGATGACGAAAGACGAGGCGCTATTTCTTCTTAAATGCCATGCTTTCCATTATGACGATTTCGAACACGAAAAAATGTCGAATGGATTTTTGGGCATGCTGAGACCTTTTCGCGGTGAATTAATTGAAGATAATTTCCACGAGCTGATGAAGATCATTGAAGTTCTGGCCGATGAGTTCGCGAAGCCGCAAGTAAACAGAATCTTGATATCGTGCTTCTGGAGCATCTGCCAGCTATCCCGAGCATGGGCTTTATATCCTGACGGTATGCTGCAGAGCAATGGCCTGCTTTCCCAAGAACAGGTTCGAAAAATGGACGAATGGGTAGACATGATCTCGTATGCAGTGATGGTATTATTAGAAGGCGAAGATCAATTGGATGAAGCGCTATGGTTATATCGAGAATACTTGCACAACCAAGAGAAGTGAAGCACCGTGGAGAAGGTGAACCAAGGGGATATCGAGGGAAATACATGCACTTGATAGGAGATTATGCAATGAATAGACTCGCCTCATTAGACAGCATTCCATGGCACCGAATGACAACCGCCTATGGAAGGGGAACGGATATACCTCATCTGATTGAAGAAGGAAAATATCATGAATTGGCTAATTTAATCGAGCATCAGGGGACATTGTGGCAGGTAACGCCATGGGTACTGCTTGTGTTGCTGCAGAAGCTGGCGGATCGAGCTCGCCAACCAGAACAAATTACGGAAAACGAAATGAGGCCTTACGCGGCTGTTGCCTCCGCATTAGCCTTTCAAGACATGGAGGCGGGGCAAGCGGTTGACAAGATGGAAGACTTACTAGAAGAAAAGTACTTATGGCCGGAGAGCGAGGAAGAGGATGAGGAACAGTGGGAGGAAGGGGAGCCGCCTGGATATGATCCAATACCGTTCTTTAGTTATTATTACTATAGCTATGACTTATTGAAGCAGGCAGTGCCTACTTTCACTGCAATCAAGAATGGCAATCGCCAGCTTGCTCCCACTATTGATGAGATTCTTCAGTTATTCGCAAGCTAATTTATACAGAACTTATCACCGTCAATAGAAGAATAGAGAAGGGTAATGCGTAATTTAGATGATTTATCTATCTTTACCTTGGCCGCATGCTTACCTGAACAGGTATAATAAATATACGTTAGCAAACCCTAACAGCACGATACATACGAAATAGCAGGAATGAAAAGGAGATACAATGGACGAGAAACCTTCTAATTTAGACGCAGGATGGAACTTCGACAACAGTTACTCCCGTCTTCCACATTCATTTTTTTCCAAGCTGAATCCAACTCCTGTACGAGCGCCGGAACTTCGTGTTTTGAATGAATCGCTCGCAGCCTCCCTAGGATTGAGTGCAGAAGCATTAAGAAGCGAGTATGGCGTAGCTACGCTTGCTGGCAATACGATTCCAGAAGGGGCGCTGCCGCTCGCCCAGGCTTATGCTGGACATCAATTCGGGTATTTCAATATGCTCGGGGACGGAAGAGCAATTCTGCTTGGCGAACATATTACGCCTACAGGTGAACGATTCGATATTCAGCTTAAAGGCCCCGGCAGAACCCCATATTCACGAGGTGGTGATGGTCGAGCCGCCCTTGGGCCGATGCTGCGAGAATACATCATTAGCGAAGCGATGTACGGTCTAGGCATTCCAACGACACGCAGCTTAGCGGTAGTATCCACCGGTCAAGGAGTCATACGTGAATCAGAGCTGCCGGGCGCGATACTCACTCGTATCGCTGCGAGTCATATACGAGTCGGGACATTTCAATACGTATCCAATTGGTGCGGAGCCGAGGATTTGCATACTTTGGCTGATTATACGCTGAACAGGCACTTCCCAGGAGCAGCAGACAACAGTGACAACCGATATTTGATCCTGCTCAAAGAGGTTATAAAACGTCAGGCATCGCTTATCGCTAAATGGCAGCTTGTCGGATTCATTCACGGAGTTATGAATACGGACAATATGGCTATTAGCGGTGAAACGATTGATTATGGCCCTTGCGCCTTCATGGATGCGTACAATCCAGATACCGTCTTCAGTTCCATTGATCGAGAAGGCCGCTATGCATATGGCAATCAGCCGAATATTGGCGGGTGGAACCTTGCTCGGTTCGCGGAATCCATCTTGCCGCTGCTGCATGACAACGAGTTGAAGGCTGTGGAATTGGCCGAGGAAGCCCTAAATGAATACTTTGAGCTATATCATGGTCACTGGCTGACTGGGATGAGGGCAAAGTTAGGCATTTTCAATGAAGAAGAGCAGGATGAAGCCTTGATTAACGACCTGCTGAATCTGATGCAGAAGCATCATGCTGATTATACCAATACGTTCCGTGCATTGACCCTCAATACTGGTGAGAAAGAGTCATCTTTATTCGCTAGCACCGAGTATGGACAATGGCATAAGCAATGGCAAGCAAGACTAGCCAAACAACCGCAATCCAAGGAGCAGTCACTTCAGCTTATGCGCAGCAGCAATCCAGCCGTCATACCGCGCAATCATCGAGTTGAAGAAGCATTGGATGCAGCGTCGCAAGAAGGGGATTTCAGCGTGATGAAGCGGCTGTTGGATGTTCTCGCGAATCCATTTGCGTACTCTGCGGATCAGGATGAATACTGCGAATTGCCGCCTAACCCTTCCCGTCCTTACCGGACTTATTGCGGCACGTGATAGAGAGTACAATCAGTAACTTGACATGTACATTTACAAGGTGTTACGATAAATGCATAAATTTTCTAGGGAGAGATGTTGATGTTGGCGGTCGTTCTTAACTAATCAAATTCCATAGTGAGGAATATGTAATGCCAGTGAGAAGTGTTGCTGCTTAGCAGTATTTATTTGCTGTGGCTTTGCGTACCCTCGGAATTAGTTAAGAACAACGGATATCATACTTGCCTTAGGTCATAAGTATGCCTATTTATTGAACCCGCATCCGTGCTTCTTGAAGCACGGATTTTTGCTTTATTTAAGGGCTTATTTAGGTATCAATCAAGAAGGGCGTAGAATGACGTTTGTTCATTCTGCGCCTTTTTTGTGTGCCATGAATGAGCGTCATTCCACCACAAAGGAGGATTAACGCAATGCGCAATTTTATCGACATCGCAAATGAAGGCGTACGCTTGGAAGAAGGGATCACTGTCATCGAGCAGCTCTTGTTGGAATGTTATTTGAACCCTGGAATCTCTACCAAAGAATTGGCCCGGAAAGCTCTTATTCCGATACCAACTGCTGCTGCCGTTAAACGGGAACTTATCAAGGTCGGGGCCATTGTTCAGGATAAAGGAGCACGCTGTACCGTGAAAGGGAAAGCATGGGTTGAGGAACAATGGGGATATCTCGGAATCCATAGAAGCCTATATCAAGAGCTGATGGCTTTCGAAAATGGGATTCATTCCGATCTGCACCATGTATTAGCCGATTTGCGGGAAATCATGAAGTATCGTCCACAGGCCGATACTCGAATCGATCAATCCAAATGTACACCGGAGACTAGCTTACGCAGAGCAGTGCTTTGTTTGAAGCAGCAATTCTTAATTGGGAAACAGATTATGTGTGTGGGCGACGACGATTTGGTTAGCGTATCAATTGGACTGCTGCTTCAAGCTCTATTCCCTAATGGGAGACATTCCAAAACAGCAGTGCATGTCGTTGACATGGATGAGCGATTTTTACATTACATTCATGATGTGGCACAGCAAAAACGATTGCCGATTCAATGCATCTATCACGATTTGAGAGAACCACTGCCGGCAAACTTGCATGGGAAGTTCGATTGTTTCTTCACAGATCCCCCGTATACGCTGCAGGGGATGAGCCTCTTCGTATCTCGAGGTATTAGCGCACTGCGGAAGAGAAAAGGCTTGCCGATTTTCTTATCCTTCGCACACAAGTCACCTGATTACATGTTCACGATGCAGCGTGAGTTCCTGAGAATGGGGCTGACGATGAGTGCAACATTGCCGCGATTCAATGAATACGAAGGAGCAGAAATTATCGCGAATCGAAGCCAGATGATCATTCTCAAGACGACCGAACGTACCATACCGGATTGCTCAGGGACATTTGAGGATGCATTATACACAGGTGAAGTGAGGCAGACGATGCGTACGTACAAATGTAAACAGTGTGGGAGCAAGATCCCGGTTGGCAGCCAATGTGAGATCGCAACGATAGAGCAGCTCAAGCACCGAGGCTGCGACTCATGCGGCAACGATACGTTTGATTTCATGAATAAGAAAACATTATGATATATCAAGAAGGAGAAAACATGAACATCATCATTCGAAAAGAAACACAAGCAGACTACCAAGTGACTGAATCCGTTGTGAAACAGGCATTCGACGCATTGGAATTCAGTGATCAAAAGGAACATGAATTAGTATCCCGTGTCCGGCAATCCGACGCATTCATTCCGGAGTTATCCTTAGTCGCTGTTCTCAGTGATCGTATCGTCGGTCACATCCTGTTATCTCGAATAACAATTCGTGGAGATCAGCACACCGTAGATTCACTCGCCTTGGCTCCCGTATCCGTGTTACCGGAATACCAAGCTCTCGGAATTGGAAAGAAGCTGATCCGTGAAGCACTGCAGCTAGCTGTACAGTTGGGATACAGTTCTGTGATCGTATTGGGTCATCCTCAGTATTATCCAAAGTTCGGCTTCAAGAAAGCCTCAATATGGGGGATACAACCACCTTTTGAAGTGCCTGACGAGGTATTTATGGCATTGGAGCTGCAAGAGCACGCTCTGGATCACGCTTCCGGGGTTGTGCAGTATCCAAGTGAATTTTTTTGAATAAATGGTCGTTCTGGCCGGTATGCAGATGATCAGGCCAGGTAGCGAGCCATACATGGGAGAGTCGATAATGAGGTACCCAATTGTCGCGTATGATGCGAAATACCATGAACGATTAGTAGACATATGGCTTCGTACGCACAGATAGGGCGTTCAGTTCTCGACGGAACAGGCCGACCTTTTCCATTGCTGCATCTAGAACTAAAAAATGATCAATCGGGTTAAGCTTTTATATCGATATCGAGATACAATCATGTAATACTATTTCTGCTAAAATAATAAACGAAGTAATCGGGTGTTTTATATTCGTATTTTATGTTTAGATGTTCAAGCCAGTCTCCCTAGAGGGGATTGGCTTGAACTCTTTTTGTCTTGAGATTAATTTCATAATGAAAAAGGATGAGGGCGGCATATTTGGATCGTTTCATCATATGATCGATACTGACCGAAAGGTTAGTAAAAAGTGAAGGAGGAGAAGCTTTGCCTGTAAGGCTCTACGAAAGAGAAAAAGTGTTGAGGGCCTGCATATCCGTATTCGCGAGCAATGGTTATAAAAACACTTCGACCGGGATGCTGGCTGAAGCAGCCGGCACATCGAAGGCTTTAATATTTCATCATTTCACCAGCAAGAAGAAGCTTTATTTCAGCTTATTGAATCATTGCATTGAAAAGTTATCAAGCAAAATTCGAGCGGACTACATACTCGATAACGAGGATTTTTTTGAGGCTATAGATACGATCAGCCGCTTAAAACTAAATTACTTTCGTAAACACGCGAATGAATACAAATTGGTGTACGAGGCTTTCTATTTGATGCCTGATGAACTGAAAGAAGACATTGAGCTGAAGTATGGGCACGCAATTGCCCTCAGGTATCAAGAGTGGGAACGATTATTTGAAAAAGTTCAGCTGCGAGAAGGCGTTCAGCGCAAGCAAGCTTTTGAGCTAATCAAGATTACGCTGGAGCATTTCCAAAGGAAGTTTATTGAGGAGCTCAAGGATATTGATAACATTGAGGAAGAATGCCTTGATGTCTTGCTTGATGAGATGAAAAGCTTCTGCTGCATGATCCGCCATGGAATTGCATCGGACACGACTGACACGAATGCATGACCCAATGATTATGGAAACGGCGAATGTGAAAAGGAGCGAAAATATGAAGAGATTAACGAGTGACGACTTTATCTCTACGGAACCAATGCACGATGTCGTCTCATTTTATGCGAAATTTTATGAGCAGCAGGAACCGCTGTACCGCCTTGATAATTTTTTTGGCATGGGGGAAGCATGGCTCGCATTTCGCCACGATGATGTTGTTGCAATATTAAAAGACCCTCGCTTCATCAAGGACATCCGCAAGCTGACACCAAGGGAACAACCCATAGAGGAGAACGCATCCGTGAATGCCTTGATGGAATGGGTGATCAACATGCCGAATATGCTCACTGTTGATCCGCCCGATCATACCAGGCTGCGCAGGCTGGTATCCAGAGCCTTCACCCCCAACATGATTGAGGAGCTACATCCCCGTATTCAGCAGATTGCCGATGAATTGCTGGATGCTGTGCAGGAGCAGGGAAAGATGGATCTTGTATCGGATTTTGCCTATCCGCTTCCTATCACCGTCATTTCGGAAATGCTTGGCATTCCCGTCGCTGAGCGAAGCCAATTCCGAGAATGGACGCGTACACTTGGGCAAGCCTCACTGGATCCGAAGGAAAGTGAGGCGGTTGTTGCCACACTGAATGAATTTATTCAATATATTCAATTACTTCTAACCGAGAAACGCAAAAATCCTGGAAACGATGTAATCAGCAGTCTCGTTCAGGCCTATGACGAAGGTGATCATTTAAGCGAGAATGAGCTCCTATCGACCATATGGCTGCTTATCTCCGCCGGACATGAAACGACATTCAATCTGATCGCCAACGGCACGCTGGCTCTGCTTTAGCACCCAGATCAGATGCGTCTGCTCCAGAACGATTCCTCTTTGGTGCCTTCCGCAGTGGAGGAATTATTGCGCTTCGCTGGTCCAGTCTTGCTTGGCAGCCGCATTGCGGGCGAAGATATAGTGCTTCACGGTCAGACGATTCGTAAGGGCGAAATGATTGTGATCACGTTGAACGGAGCCAACTTTGATCCGCATAAGTTTGCGAATCCCGGTACTCTGAACATTACGCGTGAAGAGAATGAGCACTTAACCTTTGGCAAGGGAATTCATCACTGCTTAGGCGCCCCATTGGCCCGATTGGAAGGTCAGGTTGCTTTCCGCACACTGCTGCGACGACTGCCTAATCTGCGCCTGGCAATTGATCCCGAGCATCTGACCTATAACAAGGACTCAATGCGTTCACTTGCGAGCTTGCCTGTATTGTTTTAGGCTCTTCATCACGGTTCGCTTGACTGTAATTCGACGTTCACATGTCTTCAGGTTTTGTCGTATCAATGATACGCAAGCTTGAGGACATTTCTTTTTTTGCAAACATACAAGCCTTTAGCAAGATTGGAACAGCATCTATCCCACAGAACAGATACAATAAAGGTAACAACGAACCACTGCTAGAGGAAAGGACAGATTTTGCATTGGATTACAAGGACGATATTCAGCGCAGTATCGAGTATATCGAAACAAATCTAACCAGAGAGCTTACTGCCATTGAAATTGCAGAGCATATCGGATACTCGGTATATCATTTTTGCAGAGTATTCAGCGTCCACCAAGGTATGCCTCTGATGGATTTTGTGCGTAAGAAAAGATTGATTCAGGCAAGGAGATCGCTGCTCACGAACCGTAAAATTATTGATATTGCCCTAGATTACGGGTTCGAAACAGCAAGCGGTTTTTCCAAATCCTTCCGCAAAGAATTTAGCTACAGTCCGACCGTCTATCTTACTAAGTTCAAAGCATGGCATTCAAGCAATCTATACATTCATTTGGAGGGAGACAGAATGCACCCTATTTTTGTAACAAAATCCGAATTCAAAGTAGCTGGCTATGGCATTTACACGAATCTGGCGAACGGGTATACGAAAGACATCGCAGCCTATTGGGATACGTATATCGGAGACAATTTGGAAAGCAAGATGTATGAGCAATTAACTCCGCCGGAGCACGGCGAGGTAGGAATCTGTATCCCCGCATCAGCTGAAGGGAATATTGTCTATTTATTTGGCGTAATCGTTAAAGATTATAGCAAGGTTACTCCCGACATGATAACTGTCGAAGTTCCTGAGGCACATTATGCCGTCTTCACAACACCGCCAGTCGATTATTTCGGAAGCGATGCAGCTTATGATGCAGATCCGCTAGCTGCGGCCGTTCAAGCAACCTGGACCTACATTTTCGAGGAATGGTTCCCGAACAGTGAATATGTATACGATGAATCCAAGCTCGATTTTGAATTTTATGATGAACGCTGCCACGGACAGAGCAATGTCGTCATGGATATTTATGTCCCAGTCCAAAAATCAATTGCTCAGGGGGAATAGAGTATGGAGAAGCAATATTATGGAGAGTTATGCTCCTTATTTTACGATTTGGATAAGCCAGAGGCACCGAAGGAACAAATGGACTTCTGGATGTCTTATGCCGATAAGACAATGAGAATATTAGAGCCTATGTGCGGATCAGGTCGGTTTCTAGTCCCATTTCTTGAACAAGGTTATCAGATCGATGGATTCGATTTGTCTGCGGATATGATACATAGATGTATAGAGAAGCTCACATCATTAGGCTTCAGTACACATATTGATATATGTGATTTCAACAACTTTGATACGTCGATTGCGAAGTATGATTTAATCTTTATTGCAGCTGGATCATTTTCCTTATTAACGGATCGGGACGAGGTAATCAAGGCTCTCCAAGTTATGAAGAATTGTCTAACTCCGACAGGTCGCATCGTGTTAAGTGTTGAATCCGACCTTCCTTATCGTGGAATTGGACAAACTAGCATTAATCAACAGCAATTCGATTTGGCAGCGTTCGAGGAAGGCAGGAGGGTAGGGAAGGACTCCGTAGAAGTAGCACTGCGAAGCAAGAATGCTTACGATACGGACCAACAAATTTTATACTCGATGATTTCCTATGAGTTGTATATCGATAATAGATCTGTACGTACCGAATACGAGGATTTTCATTTGAGACTGTATCTACCGAATGAATTCGACAGCATCGTTGAGCAATGCGGGTTCGTGATCGCTCATAAATTTGCCGATTTAGATAAAAATAATGTTGATTTCCAGCAGGCAGAAGAGATCTATTACGAACTTCATACATAAAACGTCAAGGGCGGCTAATCCTGCAGCAGGAAGGCCGCCCTCATCGTTCATGCAACAATGTATGGATTGCAAGTATCGTTATTGTTCACAATGACATCTGCGCACAGTTGTGGAGCGTGTTCCTCAATATACAGCTGGGATGCTGCATGATATCGATTCACAAACACAGCTTCCGCCTTCTCATAACTTCCGAAAGCAAGTGCCTCCCGCAGTGCCCCTCTATTTCTAGCAATTGCATAATCCGTATCTACAAACACCTTGAAATCGAAGAGCGTCCGCAGCTCCTTTTTCAGTAAGAAGGTTCCATCGATGATTACAATCAAATCCTTGGCTGCTAATTGCAATTCTGGATTCACATATACATCCTGAGCTAGATCCAATGAGATCGTCTGGTAATACAGGCTACCATTGGGCCCGAGGGGAACGAGAAGCTTTTGTTTGAATGACTCATAATCATGAGCATCCTCGTAATATCCGGTTGCAGAATCCTTGCCTTGTCTGTAGCGAATTTGCCTTGGATGATGAAAGTGATCAATACTAGCTCTAATCACGCGACTTTGCCTACATTGAAGTTCCTCAGCTAGCTCATTTGCAAGTGTTGTCTTCCCAGATGCAGTGATTCCACTAATCCCCACACGAATCGGATGGTCTAATCTCAAATCTACGATTCGATCCGCGATTTCAGCGATCAACTTTCTTCGCAACATATTGCTCCTCCTTATGTGATAGAGCAGCATCCATTCTCTTATTTGCAGGTCGAAAACGTGTGGGAATGGGATGGTAATATCAGATTGATTTATGAATGAGCGGACACTGGAATATGCGTAAAGCTAGCAAAATCGAACAAGCCCATATCGGTCAGCTTCAGTTCCGGAATAACCGGCAAGCAGAGGAATGACAAGGTGACAAAAGGATTGAACTCCTGTGAAGCGCCAATGTGTGCCAATGCATCATTGAGACGTTCCATACGATCAAGTACCTCCGTATATTCGCCCTTCGCCATCAATCCTGCCAGCGGAAGCTCGATCGAAGCGAGGACTTCGCCCTGGCTTACTACAACCAAGCCGCCCTCTAAGTCACGCAGCGCCTGAACAGCTGTCAGCATATCCTGATCGTTGCTTCCGGCTACAACTAAATTGTGCGAATCATGTGCTACGGTAGAGGCAATCGCTCCGGATTGTATGCCAAATCCCTTCACAATGCCTAGTCCAACACAGCCAGTATGGTGATGTCGCTCGAACACGGCGATCTTCAATTGATCCTTCTTGGTAGAAGGGCAGAAGTACCCATTCGCTACGTCTACTTCCTCAATAAGATGTGTCGTGATTAGACTATTCGGATTAATGCCGATAATGTGGCAGTGTCGTTCTGTTTCACCCAGTTCAATTTGCAGATCATGCTCCGTAATCTCAGACAGATGTACGGTCTTCAATAAAGGGGCAGGGATATCAGTTGCTTGGATCTTCGGCCCTGTATACTGGCCATTCTCGCCGACTAAGCTTCCGCCTTTGTACACCTGAGCAATCGTCAGTTCCTGCAGGTCATCCAACAATAACAGATCTGCCTCGTACCCTGGGGCAATCGCACCCTTCGCATGCAAGCCGAAGCATTCAGCTGCATTCAGAGAAGCCATCTGAATCGCTTGCAGCGGGTCAAGACCGTATCGAATAGCAAGGCGTGCATTATGATCAACGCTGCCCTCATGGAGCAGCTCATCCAAGTGCTTATCGTCGGTACAGAACACACAGCGGCGGGCATTGCTCGCTGTAACAGCCGGGATGAGCGCCTCAACATCCTTCGCAACCGATCCCTCGCGCAGCATGACATACATACCTCTGCGCAGTCTTGCCTTTGCTTCCTCAGCTGTCACACATTCATGGTCATTGCGAATGCCTACAGATCGGTACACATTGATAGCTTCTTCATCTAATCCAGCACCATGGCCGTCAATCAGTTTGCCGTGCCGATGCGATGATAACAACTTGTCCACCATATCCGCATCACCACGGCGTACAGAAGGGTAATCCATCACTTCCGCCAATCCTAGGACGCGTGGGTGAGTGTAGAAGGGTTCCAGACTGGCAGCATCCAGCTTCGCTCCGGCATGCTCGAATGGCGTACAAGGGACACACGATGGGAGCATGACAAAGACGTCCAGCGGCAGATTTTCAGAGGCATCGAGCATATATTGAATGCCATCCGCTCCCGCAACATTTGCAATCTCGTGGGGATCTGTAATGACCGTCGTAACTCCATGCGGAAGTACAACACGAGCGAATTCGGATGGCGTAACCATAGCAGATTCAATGTGAACGTGCGTATCGATGAAAGAGGGTGCAATATAGCGGCCTTTCGCATCGATGACGCGATCTCCTTCATAGCTGCCGCCAATTCCTACGATAATGCCATCTACAATCGCGACATCACCTTCCATAATTTCTAGATTGAAGACGTCAACGATCTTTCCGTTCGTGATGACAAGATCAGCAGACTTCATTCTGCCCGCTGCGGCAATTCGATTGTTCCAATGCTGCTTGCTCCAATTCATTCGAAATCACATTCCTTTTCTCGTTGTATGAATAGTGTGGGGATAAAGCACCCATATAAATACAAAAAAACTTTAGTTCTGATAACTAAAGTTTGACGGTAAGGAGCAAGAACAGCCTGTCCATGCTAGATAGAAGAGTTAGCGCTCAATCCGATCCCACATAGCAAGCATTCTTTTCCTCGTAGTCAAACTGTTTACGGCAGCTCGGTAGAGACGATTGGACCATATTTCCAAAGTTATACGAAGAAGTATACGGTTGTAATTCTCTACATTGTATAGGGCGCCATTATTCCCGTCAACCCGGGAGCTTGTTCCTAGCAGATCAATTGTTTGTAATAAGAGGAAGAGAAAACGCAGGAATGGGAAGCAATATAAGGTAAAGTGGAAATGAGTGATGAAACCATAATTGTAGGTCCATACGGAAAATGGGGAAGTAGTTGAACAGAGGGAGTGAGTATCCCTCTGTTCGTTTGTGAATTCACTTCTAATCCTTCAAAGCATATAGCTGCTGTTGATTCACTGGTGACGTATTTACTGCTCCAGCATAGAAATTCAATAATGCCATCATATCTTGCGTACTTTGACTGGAATTGCTGGATAGATTGTTAACCGGCTGTTGAGCTACGGACGACTCAGCATTGCCAATGAATTCACCAAAAGTCTGTTTTGTTTCGCCTAACAATACTTTGCTGCCGTCTGGTCTGACGAGATATTGCCGAATATAGCCGTCTTCGCGGGTCGTTACGAGTTTGCCCTTTTTATTCTCTTTTTCATCTGATTCCTGCTTTTGTATTTCCTTCATTGTGTCCGCAAATAACGGCTCAGATTGTGCTTTGGATCGCTTCGCGGCAGGCGGGATTCGATAATAAGATTCAATACGCATCTATGTAACCCTCCATCATTTTGCATGTTATTAGTAATTTGCTTTCATGTTATCTATCGGAAAATAACTGCTTATCGCTTAATATTTTTGAAAAAAAGAATAATGAAGTTATGTCTTGAACCTGGACAGCACATGCAAAACGGGCGTATTTCAATTCTATTTCTAGCTGCTTGACCGCGTCATCCTTCCTTATCATTTCATATAATTGTAATGATAGGGGGGTGTTAATTTTGTGCAATCATGGGTTTGAAGATGACAACTGCAACAGCTCGATGGAAATATTGCAAAGTACTGCTGATATGGCATTCCGTGTTCCTGTATTTCTCAGCCATCCTAGTACACTAAATAATACACAGTTGAGATTTTTAAGTCGCTTAATTACAGAGATTCAGAACGCGCTTCTCTTTCCTCGTACGCTGCCCGATACAGAACAGTACCCGGAGAAAACCTTAACGAGTGTACGCCGTATGATCCTATCCAGCTACGGTTTCATAGCCACTAATTTGCAGCAGGTGTTCGCAATGTATACGCAGACCAATACTGGCTCACAACCACCAGCGCCGTCTTGGGAGGGAGCACCGTTCTTGCAAATTGAACCTTCTATGGCGTATCTATACGGATTGCCTATGCTGTTGATTAAGGAAAAGGGAGTAAACAGTATCGGAATCTGGAATCCCTTAGTTCAACCTTATTTTATTATCGAATGGGATTCGACGAAGCCGCTCAATGATTTCTTCGGAACCGTAGAATGGAAAGAGTTGTTCCAGAACTGGGTCGCTAGGGTCAGAAATGGTTATTTTATACAGACTGAGCCTTCGTTCCAATATGAATGTCGGGGAAATCTGTAGAGAATTAAGGGGAATGCTGTCATTTGAATATAAATAGGATACGCCACAAAAAGTACCTCTATCCCATTTCGAAAGAGGTACCTTTGTGTGGCGTATATAATTTCAAGTCATGCAGGGAAGAAGAATCTGATTCGAAATGAATTAAGAATTGATAACCTGAATCCCTTTGATAATATTCCATACAAAGTAGTACACGCTTATCACTCCGCATACACAAAATGCGATAATTGCACCGATTCCCCATGCGACGCCAATGTCGCGTACACTAACCCCAATTAAGCCAAACAACATTACCGCAATAATGACCGCGATACTTGGAATAAGGTGAGTCCATAGCGCACGTTTGGCATGGCTTCTTGTTACCGAATCTCCAACAATCCAGGCTAAAACAGGGAATAAGATAGGCGCAAAGAGAACGCTCCAGTACGAAAATGCCGATATTACTTTATTTTCTTTCATTTATGTTCACCTCTAGTAGTTATTGTTCTTATCTTGTTCTGATACATAGATCATACAATAAGACTTTGGCTCTACCTATCGATCAAGCTTTCAATATCATTACGAATTTGTAAGCCTAGGGCAAGTTTCATCATTCGATTCGCCTCGTAGTCCATCCGTTGACTGCTTACATTTATGATTCCTATAATAAGTTCAAGGGAATTCATTTCCAACGAAACTTGTCCATCGCGCTTATGAGACGCATCGCCATACGATAAAAGGTGGGGAAGAGCTTCATCTGAGAAGCATCGAGGTTGGCATGAGGCCTGCCCGGGGATGGGTATCCGATAATCGGATATCACGAATCTAAGAAGGGGCTGTATCTTGCCGTCATGCATTCCGCCATCATATTAGCTTCGCTTATCAGCTGACTCGCTGCTAAGGAAATTATTGATAAAGTGCAATTGGAGGAATTACAAGCATGTCGATTGGCTAGATTTAATAAAGAAAGCAGATCATAAGCGATCAAGCTGACTAATGCACTTGGATAGCAGCTTGATCGCTCATGTCACGTACTACTTGAGTATCTTGTCAATAATCCCATATTCAAGCGCTTCTTCTGCAGTCATAAAGTAGTCGCGATCCATGTCTTTCTCAATTCGTTCGGCGGGCTGACCAGTATGGCCAGCCATTAATTGCACAAGTCTCTCGCGCATCTTGAGAATGCGTTTGGCGCTGATGGCAATGTCGCTTGCCTGTCCTTGAGCGCCTCCATGGGGTTGGTGAATCATGATTTCGCTATTGGGTAGTGCAAAGCGCTTGCCCTTGGCTCCTGCTAACAGCAGAATCGATCCATAGGAGGCGGCTAATCCTGTACAGATGGTATGAACCTGCGGCTTAATGTATTGCATTGTGTCATAGATGCCAAATCCTGCAGTGACCGAGCCTCCTGGACTATTGATGTACATATAAATGTCTTTGTCTGAATCCTCCGCTGCAAGAAGAAGGAGCTGCGCAACAACACTATTGGCCAGACTATCATTAATTTCAGAACCGACAAAAACAATTCGATCCTTCAGCAATCGGGAATAGATGTCGTAGGAGCGTTCGCCTCGACTCGTTTGCTCAACAACATATGGGATATAGTTGGACATGGTAATACCTCCTCTGTTTTTCCACTGTGGAATATCCAGAAAACGAATGGATCGCAGCAGAAGATACGGTTCAGAGGACAAAAGTTTTTTTCACAAGGTTGCGTAACGCAATGCATGCTTCATTCGTTTACTGATAAGAAGATACACCATAATTGCCGCCATGAATGATTCATGTTAGGCATGAAGAAGGCTGATGAAGTGAAAGCGAGAACGAGCGAATGAAGGAGTTGACTGTGAAGGATGACCAATCTAGATCAAGTGCAGAGCGTCGAACAACCTAATCTGAAGCAGTTGAACGACGTACTGAACAGATATTGCCTCTCTCTCACACATTCCAAATGGGATTCTGAGGATCTCGTACAGGATACGTGGGTCAAGATTCTAGCCCGTAACAAGGAGTTAGAACACAACAACCCTGAAGCGCTGCTGCTGCGTACAGCCAAGAACGCTTGGATTGACCAAGTACGCCGAAGACATCGATTGGATCAAATTCTGGTAAAGCAGCAGCTTCAATCTCAAGAACACAATGATCCTATACAAGAGAATAGTACAATTGACATTGAAGCCGCCTTCCAATATATGATGACACACTTGTCTCCTCTGCAAAGAACCGTCCTCCTTATGCGCAGCGTACTCGGGTATTCTGTTGCTGACACTGCAAATAAGCTGAAGACAACGGAAGGGGCGGTGAAGGCTGCATATCATCGAGCACGGAAGGTGCTGCTTGATGTGAAGGAAGATGAATACATGGAAGAAGCGGCCCTGCCTGACAATGTGGAAGCTCAAAGCCACATACGGGCACTCGCTATTGCATTTGTCAATGGAGAAGTCAATGAGGTATTGAGACTTGTGCAGGGAGAACAGGATCTCGTTCCTGTATTAAATATGTACTCTAGGTCGAATCAGATGCGTTATAAACAGAAGCAGCGGGATTATAAGCAGATGTTCCACCATTTTGAAGCCTTACTAGCTGCATAAAGTATGCTCGTATGGAGCAATGCAGCATGCTGTTTCTGGATAATCTGTGAATCGCTTAGCCCGCCTCATGCATACACGTCGATATGGGCAAACGTCTTCAGCATGTGACACGTAACATGGAGCTGAGGGCGCTTGCCCGATCCTCCTTTATGAAAAGGTGAGAAGGGGAGCAATTTATCTAGTTTAAGCGAGCAATAATAATGATAACCGTGCTATAAACATCTTTGGATATTCATAGCGTTGTAGACAATCCCAACATTAGGAAGTAGACTGGCTATATAGTATTTTGGACATGTCTACATAATCATCGATGAGAGGAAATTGAAGATGACAGATGTACAATTACATCACATTTTACACTGTTTTCGCTTCCATAAGCCTGAAATCACTTTCCTGAGGCATAATGAGAATCGGACATATAAAGTGAGCGACGCTGACGGCAGCACTTATGTCCTGCGTGTTCATCAGCCGTTTAAAGAAAGTATGACAGGCTTGCAACATACTTATGAAGGCTTGCTGGGTGAACTGTTCATGCTGGAAGCCTTGGCGAAGGAGAGCAGCCTGCTGGTACAGTCGCCGCTGCGCAATCAAGATGGGGAATTGATTACCGTCATCGAACATGAAGGGCAGCGATTGAACTGTTCGGTACTAACGTGGCTGGACGGTAGGGATCTTCAGAAGGAGGACGTTCAGAAGCCAGAATTGGTCAAGCTGCTCGGATCTCAAGTTGCTGAACTCCATGAATTTTACCGTCAGTATCCGCGCGATCGGGTAAAGAATCGACCAGAGCAAGGGATTGCATATAATGTTGACTTGATTTCAACAATACATACAGGGTTGGAACTCGGTTTATTTGTGCCTTCAGATGTCGCGATCATCGAGAAATGCATTCATCTTATCAACGATAAACTTGAGCAATTCGGAACCGAGGATAGATGGGGACTTATTCACGGTGATTTAGGTTTTGGTAATATGATTATCTCTCCTGAAGGTCAATTAAGCTTTATTGACTTCGGATTCTTTGGCCCGGGATACGATTGGACAGACATCGCCATGGGGGCGATGATGGCTCCCGCAGCACACAGAGACATATTCCTAGAGGGATATTACGGAACTGCGAACATTGCTGTGGACGAGCTTGTTCTAATCGAAGGCATGATGCTGATTTCGATTATCGGATATTACGCGTTTCAAATGGGGAACGAGTCCGTACGTAATTGGATGCGGGAGAAAATGCCGAAGCTTTGTGCTGATCATTGTGTGCCATTCCTAGCAGGAGAGCGAATATTTTATCAGGTATAGGGTAATTATGTCACGTCGAGTCCTTATATTTTTCCAAGATGATTGATAAGATAGGGGAAGAACATATATTCCGTGGACAATCGGGAGGATTAAAAGGAGGGGTTCCTATGCACGCGAAGAAAGTTCCTCGTTAAGCCCGTGGCCCGCCATTCATGAAACTGTATCCACTCATTCCAAATACACAGACCAAGGGAGAGATACGCGAATGAACATGAATGGACCTGTTGAAATTTCAAGACAAGAAAGACTGGAAATTTGTTATGAGCTCGCCGACCGTTTGCGGGAGGTATACAATAAGCAAATTATTGCAATCGGGGTGTATGGCTCCGTATCCCGAGGCACGGACGGCCCTTATTCGGACATTGAGATGTTCTGTGTGCTGAAAGACGCAGACGAAGAGGTAAACTTCAGTTACGAATGGTCATCGGGGCCTTGGAAGGCTGAAGTGAATGTACGAAGTGCTAGTGTGGTTCTGAACGACGCAGCCGCTGTGGAAGGGGACTGGCCATTAACACACGGGCCATTCTTCTCACCGCTAAGTCTGTATGATCCGGATGGATTTTTTTCTAAGCTGAAGGAAGCGGCACAATCACCCTCAAGTGTTGATTTCTCAAATGCAATTAACGAAGTGCTCGTGGGAGAAATGTATGAGTTCATTGGAAAGCTCCGGAATGCGAGTCGAACCGGCACGCAAATGTATCTGCCCTATTTAGCTATGCAATTTGCCAAATACGGCGCCATGTTGATCGGACTTCACAATCGGAAGCTGTACTCGACAGGAGCAAGAGTTCTTCCTGAATCGTTGCAGCTTCCAGAGCGCCCGGCTGGGTATGACATGGTCGCCAATATGGTCATGTCCGGTCAGTTGTCTGAACCGGATCGAATTATTGATGCGTGCGAACAGTTCTGGAATGGACTCGTCTCATGGACTGCAGAGTATGGTTACAAGATTCATTCGGAACGTATTCCATTCTAAGAAATCCCGGCTGCGTTAAATGGCGATTGATGACCTGATCATCAAATCACAATATGGACTTCATGTACACAAGCTCTGCTCTAAGCAGGGCTTTTTTATTTTTCAACTGGTGGCGGCCAATGAGCCGATGGTTCTTTCAATAGATAGAAAATGATTCTTCCTATTTTCGAGATCCATACTTGTTTTTCGGGTTTGAATCCAACTGTTTGATTTTTCCTAGAAATGAAACTTGTCTCACCATTTGAGATATGTGATACTATTGTTATCTGCAAAAATGGGAGGTGAATGCATTGCTGTTGGAACTCCAGGATCTGATGTCTACTGATTTGATTCCGTATTTGATCTCGATCGGTCTAATATGCTCACTGACGTATGCTTACGTAGCTCATCTGTATGTCGCAGTCGATCACTACTTAGTGCCTGCATACAGAGGCCGAGTCGCGATTGTTCCTCATCAGGAACGGATCGTCGGTCGGACAGAGATACATCACTGGCTAACCAGAAGCGTGAAGCGAAAAGAAGCGCCGGATGGAGATTCAGGAGACTGCCATTCCTTGATTGGAATTAGAACGTTACCCAATCAAGGAGGATTATTATGGAGCAGTTCAATGTATTCACCTACAAGCGAAAGTTCATTCTAATCGGGGCATTGGTGCTCCTAGTGCTATTAAGCGGATGCGGGGTAAGCGGGGCTGATGCCACCGTTGATGCTAATACGCCAGGCTTTTTTAACCATTACATTGTATATCCGTTTGTGTATCTGATTCAACATTTTGCGGCATTTTTCGGTGGAAGCTACGGACTGGCATTGATTATGCTCACGCTGCTCGTACGGTTAGCGCTGATGCCGCTCATGATGAGACAGTATCGCAATCAGCAGAAGATGAAACAGAAGATGGACGTTTTGCAGCCTGAGTTGAAGCTTCTTCAAGACGCATATAAGGATAAGAAGGATGCGGAATCAAAAGCAAAGATGCAGCAAGAGATGATGCAATTGTATCAGAAGCATCAGGTGAATCCGCTGGCAATGGGCTGCTTGCCGCTGCTTATCCAGCTGCCTATCTTGTCCGGATTGTATTATGCCATTAAGTTCACACCGGAAGTAGCTGCACACTCGTTCCTATGGTTCCAGCTCGGAAAACCGGACATTGTGCTTCCACTGCTCGTTGGGATCATCTACTTCTTTCAATATAAGGCTACGCAAATCGGTATGGATCCGATGCAGAGCAAGCAGTTTGCATTTATGGGATACTTGTCTCCAATCATGATGACCGTGTTTTCCCTGACCACTCCCGCAGTCATACCGATGTATTGGTGTGTAGGCGGCGTGTTCGTTATTCTGCAAACACTGCTTGCGAAGAAGATGTATCGGAGGACGAAGATAGAACCAGCCGCAACCGTTAGCAACAATTAAAAAGCGTAACAACAAAGCAATCAAAGCTGTCCTGAATGAATTAGTGGGGCAGCTTTTTATCTACTTGAAAATGGATAAAGAGGTATTTAGACATTGGAGGGAATGGGTATGGAGTGCCAATCTAGCATATTTACGCAGGAGCAAATCGAAACTATCGTGAAGCGATTTGGAAATACATTTTTTGAACAGATGCTGCGCCATCTCGATGATTATGCCGAGAAGTGGTCGTTGTCCTCATTGCAGCTGATTCCTTCCTTCTCAGCAAACGTAGTGTTCACTTGCTACTCCGAACAATTTGGCCATGCGATACTTAAAATAGGACAACCATCGGAAACGATTTGGACGGAAGTTTCGACATTGCGTCAATATCAGGGGCAGCGATTCTGCAAGGTATATGAGGCGGATATAGAAAATGGCGTTATCCTATTAGAACGTTTGCAGCCGGGTACTACCTTGCGGGACGAGAGTTCTCTACAGCAACGATTGGATGTATTCTGTTCCTTATATTCGAATTTACATATCGCGGCTGTTGAGGCAGAACAATTCCCAACCTATATCGGTTGGGTCGAACGGATAACAGATTACATGAGACAGCGTCACGATTGCCCTGAATTAACTAGACACATGCAGCGTGCAAGAGATATTTGCTTGTCCATAGCTTCAACGTATTCGCAAAATCTGCTGCTGCACGGTGATCTTCATCATGATAATATGCTGCTCGGCAGCAATGGGGAATACGTGATCATCGACCCGAAGGGTGTAATCGGCGATCCTGTATTTGATATTCCTCGATTTATATTAAATGAGTTCGATGAAAGCATTTCGGAGAACTTATATGAGAAAATAGAAGAAATCATAGGTGTTCTCACGAAGAAGCTTGCGATTCCGAATGATGTCATAAGGAAATGCCTATATGTAGAAACGGCGATGGGAATGTGTTGGTGTGTAGAAGACGGTTCGACACCTGAGGAATATACTGCCCTTGTCCAAAAGGTAGCCTTTGCCGAGGCAATCATAAACGAGCAAGGTACTTGGTAAGGCTGGTTGACGCAGCTAACTAAATACTATAAGTTTGAATGGAGTCAGATTGGCTCCTATGCTATTACGATAGGGAGGAGGGAAGATACGTGCAGTTTTTATTGTTCTATTAATACGGGCTTCTTCTTAACCAGATAGAAGCTCGTATCGAAACCATTCCTATGGCTATCGATACGAAATGATGAAATTTCGGAGGTAGCAAATAGATGGAACTATTTGTTTTGAACTCGAAAACGTCGAAGTGACGTATTTAGATAAAGAGATATTCAAGATTGACCGGTTAGCTGTACATCAGTTTGACCGGATTGGCATCGTTGGCAAGAACGGGGCAGGGAAGAGCACGCTTCTGAGGTTGCTTGCAGGTATTGTTCAACCCACGAGCGGGAACGTGAAGCGGCATGTCGAATATGGCTTGTTTGAGCAAATGGAGGCGCCTGCAGATGCTGAAGCAGATCCAGCGTTACTAGGCAGATTGGCGGTTCCGAATCGTACTGAGGGTTTAAGCGGCGGGGAGCAGACAAGGCTGAAGCTTGCGCACATGCTGACTCATTATTATGAAGCACTGCTCATCGATGAGCCAACAACCCATTTAGATCAAGCGGGCATTGCGTTCCTGCTCGATGAGCTTCGCTATTACTACGGAGCGCTTGTCCTGATCAGTCATGATCGTGCCGTACTGGATGAGCTCGTCACGACGATTTGGGAAGTGCATGAAGGCAAGGTACATGTGTATTCAGGGAACTACAGCGATTACGTCGAGGCGAAGCGTCTGGAGCGCGAACAGCAGATGCAAGCACATGAGCAGTTTATCAAGGAGAAAACCCGCCTAGAAAAAGCTGCACAAGAGAAAATGAAGAAAGCCGAAAAGATTGCGCAAGCAGGCAGTATGTCTAAGAAAGAGTCGAAGGCATTAGCAAACCGCATGTTCGAAACCAAATCGAAAGGCACCAGCCAAAAAGCAGTCCATCGTGCCGCTCGCGCTATTGAACATCGAATGGAAAAGCTTCAAGAAGTAGAGGCCGTGCAGGAAGAGAGACAGATTGTGTTCCGCCAAGCGAAAACAGTAGAATTGCACAATAAGTTTCCTATTATGGCAGACAGACTCACGCTCCAATTGGGTGACAATGTATTACTTAAAGATGTAAATTTCCAGCTTCCTCTGGGGAAGAAAATAGCGATTACGGGTGCAAATGGAAGCGGAAAAAGCTCGCTGTTAGCACATATAGCAAATGCGGGGGCAGGCTTAACCATTTCCCCAAAAGCGAAAATAGGCTGGTTCCGTCAAATGAGTTATCAATATACAAGCAATGAGTCCGTGCTGCAATTCGTCAAAAATCGTTCCGACTATGAGGAAGGTTTTTTGCGAGGTGTGCTGCATGCTATGCAGTTCGTCGGGACTGACATTCAGAAGAGTGTCCGATCCTTAAGCGGTGGGGAAGCGATTCGTCTCCAGCTGTGCCAGCTATTCCTAGGGGAATATAACATACTATTGTTGGACGAGCCGACCAACTTTTTAGATATTCTTGCTATAGAAGCATTGGAGCGGTTCATTGCCGCATATGAGGGAACGATCCTCTTCGTGTCTCATGACAAGAAGTTCGTGGAGCATGCCGCAGATGTCCACTTCCATCTCTCGGATCGCAAATTGCATTTAATGTAAACGTAGTTAAGCATCCAAAATAAGCCGCCAAGTTCGACTTGGCGGCTTTCTGTTATTTGTTCAGTTGTGTTCTCAGAAGTTCTTTAGGACAAAGCTTTCAAACCCGTAACCCCAATGATAATTGCGATGAGGCTCACGATCCGCGCTGGGCTTTTGCTTTCACCGAAGAAAATCATATTAATAAGCACGGCTCCTGCAGTACCAATGCCGACCCATACTGCATAGCTGACACTAACCTGAAGATATAGGAATGAAGTATAGAGTAGGGCGAAGGAAGCACCGAATCCACCTAAGAAGATCACTCCATTTTGCAGCGTTTTATGCTGGGAATACTTTTTAAGTCCGACTACACCGACCATTTCACACATTGCCGCTAGGAAAACAAACAGCCATCCCATCGTTACACAACTCCTTTCTGTTTATGATCCGTGGCAGCTTGATCTGCCAATTTAAGTCCGATAACGCCTGCAACAAGCACGATCATAAAACCAATTTTGCCTATGCTAAGACTCCCGCCGAAAAACAATACATCCATCAGTGCCGTACCGACTGTCCCTGCACCTGCGAAGATCGCATATACAGTACCGGTAGGAAGCTTCTCACAAGCCTTAGCCAAGAAATGAAAATCAACAGCAATGATTCCGAGAATAATGGCCCAATGCCACCACGATGAGGCCATATTAAAGCCAAATACCCACAGCAGCTCGAACAGACAAGTGAGTATGACATACATCCAAGAACGATTCATGTTTTACATCTCTCCTAATGTGAATGACATTCAGTCATTTTATAGACAAAAAGATAGGCCCTTGAACTACAGGACCTGAATCCCTAGTGCGTGACTGACGAAGGCGTATACTTCTTCCGCTTGCGCTTGTACTTCTGATTCATCCGCTTGATCGAACAGATACACTTGCTCAGCTGCGGATTCAATAGCTCCAATCACAATTCGCGCCGTTCTAACGGTGTTCAGCGATTTCCGAATTGAGCCATTGGCTTGAGCTTTTTCCAATAGTTCAGAAACCCAATCATAGTAAGGTTTATAAATGGATTCCCATTCCTTTAAATGCTCACTGGAAGCTAATCCTGCATACAAAAGCGCTAACTGCTCTCGGCTATCATGGTGAAGCTGGAACACCGTTGCAATAAAGGACTTGATCTGATCCTGAAATGGGGCGTTCTGATCTACTGAGCTCTGGAGTGCTTCTATAATCTTCTGCACCATGACTTCTGCAATAGAAGGCATGACAGCCAGCTTAGAAGGGAAGTAAAGATAAAATGTGCCCTGTGCAATCCCGGCTCCCTTCACGATATCAGATACCTTCGTCTTCTCGATGCCTTTGCTGCACAATACTTCTATAGCCGCACGAACAATACGTTCCTTTTTGTCTTCGATGAGTATGACCTCCTCTAACTCGATCACAAATGACTGACTATCATTCATTTTACTTTGTGATCAATGAACTGTCAATTGGGGGATATTCAACATGAATTGTAGCTTGTATAATGTCTTTGGATATCTATATGTAATATCCAGGAAACGACTTCAGGTTCCGTAAGGAATCGATGAATCCAAGCTGCATGATTATCCATATCGACGAGAAGGATCCCTTCGATTTCGTACGACCAGCCTGTGAGTACACTGAATCGAAGGAGAATGATCATGCAATCCATTACAGCACTCAGTTTTGCAGCTCCTAAGAACGATGAGGACATGACGCCAACTCTGACAACCTCTCTATCACCCACTTCTAGCTCTTCTCTACTTGCCGTGTATGATCTTAGTCTTGCACACACAGAGGAATCGCTGAACGACGATGCCTGGAGCAGCCATGATGGACATCGAATCGAGCTGATGAAACCAGATCCGCAAGATCGCAGTCAAGATCGTCTGTTTATTAACGAACAAGAGATCACCCCCGGCAACTGGCGCTGGTGCGTCGACGGCGTAACGCTGCGCTGGAATCAAGGCAGCGGCAATGATTACGTAGCAGGCGAACTGGCCTTTAATCAGTGCCAGAGCAGAGCCGTAGGTTCCGTTATGTTCAATCAGATTCACTATTCCGCCGCGGCTAATGTGAGACCAGCTGAATACAATTGCCGACTTATTCATAACGATCAAGTCGCATACCGCGCAGACGGACAATTGAAATGGGTGGAGAATGAGCTTTGGAATACTGAATCATTATGGTCAAATGAAGTATTAAGATGGAGCTTCTGGGTTGAAGAGTATGTTGATGAATACGGCACGCGCGGTTATCGTCCGAGATTGCGGTTTCAAGACATCCAAACCAACGAAGAGTGGACGCCGCAGGTTGGATCCTTCTCTGCTCAAATCGATGAGAACTATCAATATCACTACAAGTATATTTCTACCTCTCCTTTTTCCTCCGAGAACGATGATAAAGAATTGACGATTCCAAGAGAATCGAAGTTTTCTACCTTGTTCCCAATAGAAATTCATCTAAAATTGCAGCCGGATGCAACGGCTGTAAAAGGCGTAATCGAGGTTAAAACAGAACGTAATGAAACGATAATTTACGGTTTGAAAGGAGTCAGTGCACATCCGTATGAAGTTCTGCAATTGATGCATGCAGAGATGGCTCTAGAAGAAATCTCTGCGGCTGTTTCACCGCCTAAGGAAGCGAAAATCACCTCTACTACTGCCGGTCAGGATCTGCAGCCATATTACCTGTATAACTTAGACCCTTATGAGTTCATTCAAATCGGCGAGAAGACTGAAAAGGTAGTCAGAGACGCGGTTCAGCATTATGCCGAAGCGAGCTTAATCGAAATCATCCAATACTATATGCCATCTGAGCAGAGAAGAAAGTTCATCTCCGCTTCTCCTATTGATATTGACGAAAATATCCGTACAATAGCCGAGACAAAAGTAGTTGATCCCGATGACGCTGCGGGACAACGGTTACTTGATCCTAAAGCGTTCTACCGAAGCTTGACCACTCCCTTGTTATCTATCATTCTGAAAGGTCAGACGCCAAAGGTAAATGCGCGCAGAGCACGAAAACAGTTTGAAGAGAAGCTGTCCAGCAGTGCGATTTACCAACAGCATGCGCCTATGCTCTATAAATATCATTTTGTCGAGAAGTTCCCGGCAATTAAGGATTATTTCGACGATGAGCGTTTGAATCTAGAGGACAAGGCCAAAAAAATCAAATTCTATACCGACGCGAAGAAAAAAGAATATACAGCGCTTAGAGATCAAGCCGAAACTGATGATGTTCGGAAACAGTATGATCTACTTCTGGAGGAACTTGACGAGATGCAGCAGAAGGCATTAGAAGGGAAGTTCTGGGCGCATCGGGTATTCACGCATTTTACCGGGGACGACTTCTTGAATATGTTGAAAATGCAGTTGTTCGCCTCCCCAGATGGAGCGAAAGCAACCGTTCGCAATATTCAACGCGTCTCTACCGTTTTGTCTGTTCTCGATGACAGCCAGTACTTCGCGAAGAAGTTCGCAGACACGATGAGAATCTTCCAACTGTATAACATTCTTGCTCAAAACGCGAGCCTGCGCGAGGATCAGAAGACGCTGCGTGATATTACCGAAGAAATCGCCAAGGAGTTTGCGAAACAACATAACGACTCTACGGATGCGCTCACAAAGCTGGTAGCAGAAGCGATTAAGAAAGCCGAAGAAGATGCAGCCAAAGGGCAGAAAAATCTGTGGACAGAAATTATGTCGATTATTTATGTCTGGTTCGAGCAGGTCGGACGGGCCCAATCGATTGCTCAAGTTGTTGCAAAATTGACGGCGAAGTTAAACCCGCTGCTGGAGCGGATTACCGAAAAAATCATTCAAAATCCGGCGCTTAGAGCTCAAATCGAGAAGTACGGGCTGGTCGCCAAGACGGTTGCTTCCAAGGTGCTGTGGCTTGGCATAGGCGGTATTACGATAAGCGCCATGATTTTTATGATGGTGCTCGATTGGGACAACATGGACCCCGCAACGAAAACAGGCATGATCATGGTAGGGGTGGGCATGCTGGCGAACTTCGCCCTTAGCATCTTGAAGGCGGGCATGGATTTCTATACAGTGTACCGCGGCACTGGCTCATTCCGCGGCGCGTTGAAGTGGGCTGTCGGGCTGCAAAGCCATACCGTAGAGCAAATGGAAAGAATGTTCGCGGACGCCGCTAATCATGTCCTGCAGAGGCTGTCCGGAGGACGGATTCAACTAGCTCAATGGGCGAACCTCTCGGGCTGGAAAGGCAGCGCGGCAAAATTTGCGATTCGCTGCCTGCAAAACTTGACACGTATTGCGATGATTGCCATATCTGCGATAATGGCTGCGATCAATATCGTACTGTCCGCGATATCGCTTGCGAAGGCGCGCACGCCTTTGGAGTCGGCAGTAGGCGCTTTGGCGATTTCCTCATCGATTCTGGAGCTGATCGGTCTAGGGTTTGAACTCGCTTCCGTGTTGACAGTCGGTACGGCGTCAAGCGTTCTGGGAGTGATCGCAGGCGTCTTTGCCGGATTTGCCATCCTGGTGGCATTGGCGGGGGTTGGAATCATGATTTACCTTGCAATTAAAGCGCAAATCTCACCAGTGGATGAATTTGTCGAGAACGAAGCGCGGCAGGCTCATTTAGACATGCCGAAGGAAACGGATATTGACTATATGTTACCCATCTATGATAAGAGTGGAAAGCTGCTCAAGGAAGGAGTCACCATTTCAGATTCAAATGGCGTGTATCTCATTACACAAACAGGCGGTCAAGCAGGTGCAGGGTCATTAACACGAGATCAGACAACATGCTTCGGCATAACCACTGACGGGGAGGGGAGAGCTGTCATTTATTCAGCAGCTATCCAAAAGGATCAATCGATTGAAGTTCATTACCTTACGGCCTCTGAATCTCGCAGTCTTTCGTTCCAGAATAAACGCATGATCGGCGAAGAAGCAGTGCAGCAGTTGTGGCATGCTGAGTTAATCGGCAATGCCGAAACTACGAATCCCGGCAAAGATAAAGATGAAGATAAGGATAAAGATGATAATAAAGAACTGCAGCTTGTCAAAGGGTTATTCCAACTGTATACAGAAAAAAGCGGAACAAGATCTTATCTCGGTTATAACGGAACCTCCTTCATCCTGTACGACAATCCGCAGCAGCCGCTATGGCTGCGTTTGGAGTCAACGAAGGCTTCTAGTCTGTCAATGAATGACGTCAAGCTATATACCGAAGATCGGGATATGCAGTTCTATGCCAATCTCGCTTTCCCGGGAAGCGAATCGAGAAAATGGGCTTTGCGAGGCGGAGACGTTCCGTCCTTTATGACTTTTGATGCTGATCAAGGCGTACTTGTTCAGAAGCAAGGCATCGCACCTGAGCAAGGTGAATTCGGTCCTTATCAGATTGCACTCGACTCCGGTTCACTTGAGACCTTAGAATCAAATGAATTTTATATTTTCGTCGCGAACACTCCCGGCGACGACATAGCTGAGCTATAACGGATGGATTCGGGAAAGGAGGTGCCGTTTCATCGGTATCGATATGAGTTTGCAAGATTTTGAAAAACGGATGGAGCGCGATTTTGCAGACGAGATTGATTCCCTTACAGCGCTTAGCAAGTTTGTCGTGCTGCAGCCTACCATGACCAGGAATCCGGTTGCGGATGCTTTGTTCCGGGCGATTGTTGCACATTTGAAAGGGGCGTTGCCAGGAGAACTGAAGGAACGATTGTTTAGCAAGATGCTGTATGAAACCGGTTCGTACCGGGCTTTGTTCTTCCCAAGTTATACACCCGATCCTTATGAATCGATCTTGTATAATGGCCCATATGATCATCTGGAGCAGGCACAGTGGTCCAACTTTGCCGTTGCACTGCTGTGCCAGGATATATATAAGATATCCGCTTCAATAAAAAAAGAAATGCGGAAGGAAGCCATCGATCGGCAAATTCAAAATGCAAATTCCTTAATCAATAACCGATTGTGGATCTGGTATGCTCAAGTATTTATGCATGAGATGCCTGAATACGCCAGTCTCGTTACAGAATTAGGGGGCCCTGAACAAGCGCTGCTCAAATATGAAGGAATGCTTCAGTCCTCGCAATGGCTGGAGATGGTCACACAAATGTTGATTTCAGGGAATTTCCCTGACCCTGAATGGTTTTTCTATCATACCTGGATTAAGCTCGTGTGCTTGGGTGTTAGAGACTTGGATAACCTTATTGACGAGATCGTTCGTGGTACAAATGGGACTCTCCCTTCTTCAGTGCGTAAGGAAGCTTGGCGTAGTTACCAAACGTGGATGCCGGCTCGTTCGATTAGCTATGAGCAATTTAAAGAAGCGGATTCGCGTATTGTTAAATATGCGTATCTGGAGTCAGGGGATGTGTATGTCAAAGTTCCTGAGTTTTATGCACAATCTTTCTTTGATGATCCCGGCAACATATATAAGAATGAACCGAGCAGTTGTTTCGCTGCAGGGTCGATGGTCAGAATGGCGGATAGAACACTGCGGGCAATAGAGCACATACAAGCAGGCGATCAAGTTCTTACACCGAATGGATCTCGAAGCGTGATGCTGTTGGTTAACGAAGACTTGGCTGGTCGTTACTTATATTCACTGAATGACTGTACAGCCAAGTTCACGGCACTTCACCCGTTCGTTAGAGCTGGCGAGGAGCATGAGCCGCAGCTCGCTGCTATCGAGCCAAGACATCTAGGGTTCAATATGCCAACAATGAGCGCGCTCGGAATCATGCCGTTGAATGAAGATACCGTTCTGCATGCCTATCAAACCACTGAATACAAAGCAGAACCCACGAAATCCACAATCCGACAGGTGCTGGAGCATGAGCCGCAGGCAAACGTCAATGGAGAGCAGCTTGTATACGATTTGATTCTTGAGCCAAATGAACTTGGAACCTCGGAGTATTACATCGGCGATGATTCTATTCAGTTTCTTGCGATGTCCGAATTTCCAGCGTTTATGCATGCTCCTCGCCTGACGGCGACCATGCTGATGATGCTGCACACCATGTATGAAAACATCGGAGATACTGGTATTAACGTAGAGTCAATAAACAGTTTTGTTGCTCAGCATCTTCTTTCTCAGTGCATAAATGACTCAATTGTACAGGCATTAGCCGTTATACAAGATGTACATGTTGCAGTCAACACACGGGAAATCATTAGCCTATTCCAATCGCATACATTACCAGAATTTATGGCGAATCATCTATCTTACTATCGCGGCGCACATCCAGAAGACGCGCATTATCATCGCAGCAACGGGAGATGGGCTACACTGCTGCTCTCTAAGCATGCGGAACAGCTACAAGGGGCTGTATCTATGGGATGGAGACTGTTCTCGATAGGCGCCACTGGTTCCGAGTATGTGGCCGATGCAGAAGTAGGAGAGAGAACGGGAAAGCCGGGTTCGTCTCGCAGCCTGCATTTCCTTCCAACGAATCGAATCCTTGCCCTCAGTGTTCACAGTCTATGCTTAGACGCAGAGGAAGCCATGATTCATCGTAATCTTACGTTCGAGATAACGGCAGCTGTTCAGGTGAATGAACATCTTTATTCCACCGTTAGTTGGACGAAAGAACGAGACGCTGCAGTGCAAGATAAGCCAAGCCTTTTCTGTCGAACGTTTTACGATGAATTATATTTTGCTGAGTTTCCGATTGAGACGGAACAAATGCAAATGCAAGTTCAATTCACCATTGTAGATGCAGATACAAAACAGATGATATTCTCGGCTTGCAATCTTATTGAGTGGCCTCTCTCGAACGATTATGCACATCGAAATGCGTTACTCATCAATGTCAATGGGGTGGACTGCGGTTTTCTTTATTTTGATTTGCGCTTGATTACCCCAGAGGACGTTCGTCTTCAGACAGTTGCCAAGCAAACTTGGTCGAAGGACCGAGAAGCTCAGTTTGCGTGCCAGTTTGGCGAGCAGATGGGAAGCGTATTAAGTCAAACACTGCCGAAGCTGCTGTCTGAACTTGATGAAGGTAACGTGAAATAAGTGAGGAGCAATTCGTTTTCCATAAGTTCGAGCTAATGATATAAAAGAGTCAACTCATTTATGACACCCTGATGCTGCTTTATTCATTCCAAGTTCGATTTTACGCTTACTTTTAAGCTCGATAACGTTTATAATATATCGAGTACAAAGACTATAAGAAAAGGTGTCATGAATGAGCATATTAAACGTAGAACGACTCAGCCACGGCTTTGGAGACCGTGCGATCTTTAAGGACGTATCCTTCCGCCTGCTCAAGGGCGAGCACATTGGACTAATTGGCGCCAATGGAGAAGGCAAGTCCACTTTTATGAATATTATTACTGGCAAACTACAGCCGGATGAAGGCAAAGTTGAATGGTCCAAGCGCGTGCGCGTTGGCTACCTCGATCAGCATGCCGTACTTAGCAAAGGCTTGACAATTCGTGATGTATTGAGAAGCGCGTTCCAATATTTATTTGATATGGAACAAGAAATGAACGACATGTATGGCAAAATGGGTGATGTAACGCCAGAGGAACTGGAGAAGCTTCTAGAGGAAGTCGGTACGATTCAAGATACGCTTACGAATCAAGACTTCTACTTGATCGATGCGAAGGTCGAGGAGACTGCTCGAGGGCTTGGCTTGGTTGATATTGGCCTGGACAAAGACGTACACGACTTGAGTGGCGGTCAGCGTACGAAGGTGCTGCTCGCAAAGCTATTGCTTGAGAAGCCAGACATCCTGCTCTTGGACGAGCCTACGAACTATTTGGATGAACAGCATATCGAATGGCTGAAGCGTTATCTGCAAGCGTACGAGAATGCGTTCATCCTTATCTCGCACGATATTCCGTTCTTGAATAGCGTTATTAACCTGATCTACCATATGGAGAACCAGGAGCTTAACCGCTACGTGGGCGACTACGACAAGTTCCAGGAAGTCTATGAAATGAAGAAGCAGCAGCTGGAATCTGCCTATAAGCGCCAACAGCAGGAAATTGCTGACCTGAAAGACTTCGTTGCACGCAACAAAGCGAGCGTCGCGACACGCAACATGGCGATGTCCCGTCAGAAGAAGCTTGACAAGATGGAAGTGATCGAACTAGCGAAGGAGAAGCCGAAGCCTCAGTTCAACTTCAAGGATTCCCGGGCTTCCAGCAAGCTTGTATTCGAGACAAAAGACTTGGTTATTGGTTACAATGAGCCATTGTCCCGTCCATTGAACCTCCGTATGGAGCGCGGCCAGAAGATCGCCTTCGTCGGCGCGAACGGTATCGGTAAGACGACATTGCTTCGCAGCATCTTGGGCGAAATCCCTGCAATCTCGGGCTCTGTAGAGAAGGGTGACAACCTGGACATCGGGTACTTCGAACAGGAAGTCAAAGACGCGAATTACAATACATGTATTGAAGAGATCTGGAAAGAGTTCCCTTCCTTTACACAATTCGAAGTTCGTGCAGCACTGGCGAAATGCGGACTGACAACGAAGCATATCGAAAGTAAAATTGCAGTGCTAAGTGGTGGGGAAAAGGCGAAAGTTCGCTTGTGCAAGCTCATTAACGTGGAGACAAACTTGCTCGTACTCGATGAGCCGACGAACCACTTGGATGTTGATGCGAAGGAAGAACTGAAGCGTGCCCTTAAAGCGTACAAAGGCAGCGTCCTGCTTATTTCTCACGAACCTGAATTCTATCGCGATATCGTGACAGAGACATGGAACTGTGAATCTTGGACGACAAAAGTATTTTAATTGGATATGTAAAAAACGACTCCGTTGCCACGGAGTCGTTTTTTTGTACATGAACACAAACTGACTAAGTTCATTTAATATGGCCATTCCGTACCTGCTCGAAGAAAAGTTTGTTATGCAAAGCAATGCAAAACTAACATCTGAGATTGCTTCCTGTAGAAATGCCAAGCAAATTGGCGAAGATCGTAAAGAAGTTGACTCGATTTTCAACCGCCGCTGGATTTGAGCCGTTACATTCCTGTGTCCCGTTAATGGAACGAATGGTCTCCCCGTAGCCTGCTCCGTTGACAATTGCATTATGCGGAGTCATCGTTCCTGCTCCGTTCTGTGTGTTCCAGAACCACAAGGCCGTTTTCCATGCTACTGAAGAATCCTGCGCGACCAAGTCTGGATTGGTCAGAAGCGGAAGTCCCAATGCAGCGCCAGCAGCACCATAGTTGTAGTTCCAGCTTATTTGGAGCGGGCCTCTTCCATAGTACTGCTTTCCAGGAGCACATGGATACTGAACATTATTGTTATTGCAATAAAACGGATAATTTGCCGTATCCAACTCAACGATGTATTTTAAATGTCCCGTTTCTTGGGCTACATTTCCTAGAAAAGCTGCTGCCTCTTGTTTTTTGATCGTGTCGCTTCCTGTATTGGCAAAGGCAGGGTAGGAGGACAGAGCGGATACTAAACCGGAATAAGTATAGAATGGATTGCGGTTAGGGAACATTTGATTGAATTGAGCCTCGGTAACGACAAAGCCGCCACCAGTACCGCCAGAAACAGGTTTGCAAGTTTTACTGGAGCTTTGCGGCGAAGTAGTAACAGGAGTAGTCTTGTCATTCTGTGCGGCAACGGTATACGTATAGGTTGTTCCGTTCGTCAATCCCGTATCGGAAAAGGACAAAGCGCTGATCCATTTATACCAATCGCCGTTGCGATAGATATCATAACCTGTTGCTCCATTGATAGCATTCCAGCTTAAGCTACAGGTTCCATTCGATGCTCTTACCGATAAAGTAGGGGCTGGCAATGTGCTGCCGCCTGAGGCGGTTGGCGTGCAAGCTTTGCTGGCGCTATGCGGGGATGTCTCTACAGGACTAGTCTTGTCATTTTGCGCGGCAACGGTATACGTATAGGTTGATCCGTTGGTCAATCCCGTATCAGCGTAGGACAACGTATTTGTCCATTTATACCAATTGCCGTTGCGATATATATCATAACCTGATGCTCCGCTAATCGCATTCCAACTCAAGCTACATGCTGCATTCGACGCAGTAACCGCTAACGATGGGGCAGTTAGAGCAGCAAAAGCAGTAAGAGGAGATACAAGAACGGTTACTATCACAATTGCTAGCATGAATACTCTCTTATCGATCATCTTTTTCATAGAAAGCCTCCTTATATTAAAGTAAGAAGAAATAGAAACAGACAATCAAGTAATATCACTCCTCACTTGAGATAATCTCACCTCCATCAGCTCTAAGCTCTTTGCAAGATGAGTTCCAACTGTACAGATAATAGAATGAATGGTTCTTTTCAATAGAGCAGATTAGAACAATTTCCATACATGTTGTGGAAATAAGGAGGCCATTATACTGACGGCTTCTGTGCACGATAAGAGCGCAACGTGCCGAATATGGTCGCAAACTGACCGGTTTGCTCCACATTCTCAAATCCACATTCCTGGTGCAATTCAGGAAGAATACCGTGGACATGATCCCGGGTCGTTGTGAAGCCATCCAGCCATTGAATCGGGTAAAAGGCAAGACGCATCCAACTGTTTTGCGGTTTATCAAAATCAATGATGTTAATCGTCCCGCCAGGACGCAAGGCACGATGCAGCTCTTCTACCGTGCGGCGCTTCATATCGAGGGTCAGATGGTGGAAAAAGAGACTTGAAAAAACGTGATCCAAATGGGCATCTGGAAAAGGGAGATCCGTGGACATTCCTTGCTGAAAATCAATATCCACCTTATTCTGTACTGCCTTATTCTTCGCAATCGCCAATATTTCTGGATCAGCATCAAGCCCTACAATTTCAGCTTCCCCCTGTGCTTGCTTCAACATTAACGTCAATGTGCCCGTTCCACAAGCCAAATCGAGAATACGTTGACCTGGCTTCAAATTCCCTTGTTGAACCAAATGGGTCTTGAACTTGTTCTCTTTCATCCCCCATTTTAACAACGGATCATACACAGGGGTCAACCAATGGAACTTCATAGCCGGAATATACCCTTTATGTGTCATGAATGCACAGCCCCTTTACTCCTAAGTTCGAATGCAGAAGTATGTAAGATGTGTAATGTGGGATTCATCATATGTAATTCTTATTCTCCGTACTATATTAACATATTAAGGCAATTATGTCAGATCGATTATATTTCCTTCCAGTGAAAAGTTCATTTACATGACCCGGTACGACGCGATTATCCCGCTTATATCCAGTGTCCTGATTCCATGGAGAAATTTGAATTCGTCGTGCAGATCGCATCTGAAGAGAAGCCGCGCTTCATGATCGGTGACAACGGCAACATGTATATATACCGATCCAAGACAGACGAAGGAGTGGTATATGAATTGAGATTGTTATTGAATACTTACCAGTATGGCTTGCGCTTCGGGTGTTCGCCCATTTCCAATTTGGCCTGTATGGAATAATGTATCCATAACAACGCAGCGGCGATGGAGGCTGATTCAATGCCAGTGAAGAGCGGCAAGGAATATATAGAACGGATTAACAGCAATCTCCCCGATGTTAGAATCGCAGGGGGAAAGATAAGAGGGGAAATTTCCGAACACGAAGCCTTCAAGGGACTTATGGCTACACAAGCGAACATGTATGACATGCAGGTTGCCGGGAAAGTGAAGGCACGCCTCGTGTATTCTTCGCCCTTAACAGGCGATCCAGTAGGTCTGTCCTATATGCAGCCGAAGACGATGAAGGATCTCGTACAGCGAAGAACTATGATGGAGACATGGGCGAATGTCCATCATGGATTTCTTGGTCGTGCGCCTGATTATATGAATACTGCCATTATGGCGTATGCATCAGCTGCCGGGGTACTTGAAGAAGAATATCCCGCGTATGCATCCAACTTGAAGGGGTATTACGAGTATTGCCGCGAGAACGATATCACGCTCTCTCATGTATTCATTCAGCCCAAGACAGCTAGAATAGCTACTTTTCTCCGAACCTTCAAAGAACCGGAAGCCGCCCGAATCATGGACAAAAATAAGGATGGGATTGTAGTTCGCGGGGCGTTTTTATTAGACACACAGGGAGCAACCTCCGATGAAATACTCGTATATCCAACTCCTTTCTCTTGGACTGAAGCGGAAGACAATCCTTATTCATTCGTATTTGCGGTTCCTAGTAACCTAGAGGGCATCCGTTTTATATGTAGAGAAAGCTTCTCAGCTGGCGATTCTTCCTATGATTACCCGCTTAGTTCCCGATTTGAAGAGATGGATACGCTTGTCGTGTTCGATGATGTTACTGTCCCATGGGATCGGGTATTTGTATGCGGGGACGAGAGGATGGCGTCTCGGCTCATGACGGAAAGTAATTTCCACGTTTATGCCGGCACTCAAATTATTTGCAAAAATATTGCAAAAACGGAGTTCATGCTCGGTACGATCGAAATGCTGGTTGAAGCCACAGGGATTAATAACCATGAACATATTATTGAAAAGGTTGCAGAAGTTATTGTAGCCGTGGAGACGCTCAAGGCTTTCCAACTTGCAGCCGAAAAGGGGGCAGCTGTAGATAGATGGGACAGTATGCTTCCTAATCGCAAGCCGCTTATTGCCGCCAATGTATATTATCAGAAGATGTATCCTCGTATTATTGAAATCATCCAATTGATCGGCGCCAGCAATTTAATTATGATTCCACAAGAGAGGGACTTCAACACCGATATTCGCGATCAGCTAGATCGTTACATGAAGGGTATCGATCTGGATGCCAAGAAGAGCGTGCAGTTGGCGCGATTGGCATGGGAGCTGTGCGTCAGCTCATTCGGCGGGAGGCAGTCTGTCTATGAGCGCTTCTTCTTCGGCAACAGCACAGTTGTAAATAACCGGATGTATGCCGAATACCAAGATAGTCGGGCGAAGTATGCAGATCGGGTCAACCGCTTTTTGACATAATTCCTTGAATGTGAATGATCCCTGAGTACCTTGACACACCGACCAAGAACCCAGGGAAATATAGACTTCGTATTGAATTCCTACCTAGCAGCTGCTCTTCGTTCTGCAAAGACTTCCGCTGCTACCTTGAAGATTGTGTTCAGGGCATGTGGAAATCCGGCATAAATGATCATCTGCATAATTACTTCAACAATCTCTTCCTCTGTCCATCCAACGTTGAGCGCTCCATTGATATAAAATTTGAGCTGCGTAGTGTTGCCTAATGCAGTCAAACCTGCCACCGAAGCAAGCAGTCGTGATTTCAAATCGAGCCCTGGTCGCGAAAAAATCTGTCCATAATTAAATTCTACAGCAAGTCGTCCTAAGTCCGGAGCAGGCGAATCCTTGAAACTGTTTACAATGGCCTCAACATGATCTTTGTCGATACGTGCCAAGATGTCCAAGCCTATTTGATAGTGGTCTTCACAGCGTGACATGATGAAATTTCCCCTTTGTAAAAAATTAACTTTCATTTGCTCAACCGTTAGATGTTCCAAATGAGTTCCCTCTGTCAATCAGACCGATGGAAGAGATGAGGAGCATAGAGAGTCCTGTGACACAGACTCCTCCCCATTGCCAATGACTCCATGCAAGCAAACCCAAGTAAGAGCCTAGAGCCCCTCCCAAAAACGTTGCAACCATATATAGTCCATTCAGACGATTGCGAGCTTCGGAAGACTGTTCGAAAAGACGCGCCTGACAAGCCACTTGATTTGCTTGCGTACAAACCGTAAGCAAGAAAGCAGCGAACACGAGTACCAGCAGACTTTCTCCCCAAAACAGAAGCAGCAAGTAAGAGAACAGAGCAGCAGCCGTACATACTCTTCCAGCAAACACAGCTCCCATGCGATCGATCACTCTCCCGACGAGGGGAGTTGCGAACGCGCCTCCAATCCCAACCAGCCCGACCATGCCTACTGCACCAGAACCTAAGGAGTAGGCAGGCGAGTCAAGCAGCAAGGCTAACGTTGTCCAAAACACACTAAATGCTCCAAATACGAATGCTTGACTTATACATGTCTTGCGCAGTACTTGCTCCTTCCGAATCAACGGAAGAAGAGAGGCGATTAACGCTCGATATGTCATCTCTGCTCGGCCATAACTGCGTGGGAACAAGCTGCGAACGAGTATCATCAGGCCGATCATGCAGCCAAATGATATCCAGTACATGACTCTCCAGCCATAAATAGCGTCTATCCATCCGCTAATGAACCTGGCACCCAATATTCCGCACACTAAACCGATTGCTACATTTCCGAGCACTCTCCCTCGCTGTTCCGCTTCGACCAGAGAAGCCGCCATCGGAACGACAACTTGTGGGATAACAGTGGTCATTCCGATAATGAAATGAATGCTTATTAACCAGTTCATATTCGGGGATACCGCAGCTGCCGCTAAGGAGAGACTCACGATCCCGAGAAGGACAAGCATAAGACGCCGTCTCTCTACCATATCAGCAAGCGGAACTAAGAACAGATTGCCCAGTGCATAGCCTACTTGCGCCAAGGTTGCAACCCAACCAATTTGAGTAATCGTCCCTCCGAACGTCTGCGCCATACTGGCAAGCAAGGTTTGGCTCACATACACATTGGCGACCGTAAAGCCGCATGTTAATGCCATTAAGAACAATAATCCTCTTGTTAGCTGTGGATGATACACATCTGGTAAAGTACGATTCATTGTTTCAATCACCTCCGTTCTTCTTAGTTGAGTTACTTCTATCCGCAGTGATAGAATAAGGGTATTTTCCTGATCCAAATAGGTTCCTGTTAATCATAGTATTGAGAGTAATAGGTATAGGAGTTGAGATAGCTTGGATAAGAAGAGCGAACAGGGGCGACGCCAAGAATTAGGGGACTTTCTGAAGTCACGGCGCAATCGCCTGCAGCCTGCCGATTATGGTCTGCCGATCGGAACGAGACGCAAAGCGAAGGGGCTTCGCAGGGAAGAGTTAGCACAATTAGCTGGCATCGGCCTATCGTGGTATACATGGCTGGAGCAGGGAAGAGAAATTAATGTCTCCCAAGACGTATTAGAGAGCTTAGCTCGGGTTATGCGATTAAGCGCGGAAGAGAAGAATCATCTATTTCTACTCGCTCTACAGCAGCCTCCTGCAGCGAGCAAGCCGGAAATGATTCATGCGGATGTTCAGGCCGTTGTGCAGCATTTTCTAGAGCATTGGGCGGATTGTCCTGCATACGTAACCGATCATAAATGGGATGTGTTGGCTTGGAACCGCGCTGCTTGTGCGGTATTTGGTGATTTTTCCGCCATGAATGGGAAAGAACGCAATGCGGTATGGCGTTGTTTTCGATCAGCTTCTTACCGAGAGCTGCTGGTCGATTGGGAGGGTCATGCGAAGCGGCTGCTTGCTTCATTCCGATCTACCAGCACATGTTACGTAGGGGAGGATTGGTACAAAGAGCTTGTCCAAGAGTTAATCGAACATAGTAAGGAGTTCCAACAATGGTGGCCTCGCCATGACATCATGGGAACCCCAATTGGCACCAAATCATTGCTCCACCCAAAGGCAGGGCTAATGTTGATGGAACATATTACATTCCAGGTATATGATGCTCCGGATCTTAAGGTGACATTGTACCGGCCGCTTCCTGACAACAACACAGTGGTGAGACTCGCCAAACTGCTTGAGGAATATCAGGATACAAACAGCTTGACACCCATAGCAGTTGAACATTTACCTGACAGACTTAATTTTTCCTGAAAATTTGAAGTGTCCGTGTTAAAATATTACATGTTCATATATTCATGCAGTTACATACATTACAGGAGTGGTGAAACATCATGTTGTCGAACAAAAGGATCAAAAAATGGAGCAGTGCTATATTGGCAGTTGTGTTGTGCTTGAGTGCTGTAACTAGTGTCTCAGCTAGTAGTACAAGCAAACCGCTGCCGAAGCCGAGTTGGCAAAAAGACTTGTCTGAGATAAATCAATTTATTGAGGCGCCATTTCATATTCCGAGCACGAAGACCGTGTATTTGGCTTCGAATACTTATATCGCCTCTCAAACGAAAGTATGGGAAGCAGGTGTTGTCACCGCCGTAGATGAGAGCAGCGGTAAGCCGAAATGGTCCTTCACATTCTATCAGAAAGGAACACCTTATCCATGGAATACGAAGATTGCTTATAGTAAGTTAGGCTCGGTATATGCCCTTGTAAAAGATGGTCAAGGAACGAAATTATTCTCCGTGAATGCTTCCGGCAAAAGCAATTGGACGATCCCCGTTCCCAGTGCCGAAGACGTGCATGTGATGAACGATGGTACGATTCTATTAATCGACCCGGATAGAAAGGTTACACCTTCAGCGAAAAGCAAACCTCGTGCATATGCCTATAGTGCAAACGGCAAAAAACTTGCTGAACTATCACTGGGACAAATGTATTCCGTAATTGGCGGTCAATATGTTGTATCCCAAATAGGAGAGATCGGGATATCCAAGTTAGCGGTGTATGGTTCGAAATTAAACAAGCTATTTATCTATAATCTTCCGAGTGGGGCAACTACCTATGTAGATGAAGCAACCTGGGTCATTAACAACAGTGATATTCTACTGCGCGTTAATATTCCTGAGAGCGGAAATAAGTTAATCGCGATGAACGCTAAAGGGAAAACATTATGGGGACGCAGCATTCCAGGAAATGCACGGGTTCAATCCATCGGACAGAACTATGTTGTGTACGCGGATGGGGTAATGAGCTTGTTCAATGCCAAAGGACTTGTCACGAAAGCCGAAGTGAAAGTGGATCTCCCGATAGCCATCATTTTCGAAACACCAGATCAGCAAATCGAGATACATACAGAGAATGCGAAAAAGGTGCTGAATGCCAAGACCCTGCAAACGATATATGAGTATCCGAATGACGAAGACAGACAAAAATATCATTATGCAGGCAATGGATATCTGTACTCCATAAACCAAGGACATCAGCTAGCCCAATATAAATTGCAAAAAGGTACACAATGAATGGGGTTGTCTCAAAAGGATAGGATCAAATGAGTCAGTCCCACAAGATGTGCAAAGACGCTTCCAAAACCACTGAATGTGTGGGATGGAAGTGTCTTTTTCCGTGCATGCTCCTATCAATGTGGAGGCTCCAAATTTAATATTGACCTGTGAGACTGTCCCAATTAATCATTGCTTTGTCCATTAAGCTTCAATTGCGATTTGCGATTCCATAAGGTTGACATCACAAGCGCAGCAAGCAGGATTACTGATGCGAACATGTATGGCGCATTAATGTTCAGGTCGAATAAGAAGCCGCCTATGGCCGGCCCAGCAATAATGCCTAAGCTTGTGTAGGTGGAGTTCATTCCTGCGACAAAGCCTTGATTTTCTCCAGCCATTTTCGAGAGTAAGGAAGTGACGGCTGGACGAAGAATATCACAAGCGAAGAAGACAATGCTCGTCACAACCATAATGGCTAAATAACTGCTTACGAATACCGTGGCCATAATGAATAATGCCGCTACAACGAGGGAAGCGTGAATGATATTCTTCTCCCCAAATTTCGCCACCATCTTCTCAAAGAACAGAATTTGCGCAACAACTCCTAGAATTGAGCCGATCGTAATAATGAATGCAATATCCTTGGCCGAAAATCCAAACTTCGCATCAACGAACAGGCTGAACATCATTTCGTATGCTGCCAATCCAAACGCGAGCACAAACACGATGAGAAACGGTACAAAATAGACGGACTGCACTGATTTTTTCATTTCAGCAAAGAAGTTGACGCGAATATGTTGTGCACGGTTATTCTCCATTTGCTCCTGAGATAGCGATTCTCGCAGCAGGAAGATGGAGAAGATCGCCGCGATGAATGCAAAGGCTGCAGCGAAGAAGAAGGGGGCACGTATGCCCAATTCGGCTATGAAACCGCCTAGACCCGGCCCGATAATGAAACCTGCACTAATAGCAGCAGCTTGATAACCTAATACCTTGGCTCTATTCTCAATTGACGTTCGATCCGCAATGTACGTAATAACGGCTGGCATAATGAATGCATCACTAATACCGCCTAATATTCGCGATGCAAATAGAACCCAAGCCTGCGTTCCAATGCCGAACAAGATCTCTGAAAATGAAAACAGACATAACCCGAATACGATCATTTTCTTTCTCCCCAGCGTCTCTACCCAAACCCCTGTAAACGGGGAGGCGAGCAGCTGAGCAAAAGCAAAGGCCGAAATCATATATCCGACCATTTGTCCGCTTAAGTGCATCTCCTTCGCAATGGACGGCATGACAGGGACGGCAAGACCAATACCGACGTAAGCAATAAATAAATTAAACAATACGAGTGCTAATGACATTTTTTCTTTTGTGACTGTACTCATGTTATTCCTCACTTATTCAATTTTCTATCTTTCCCGTAGTGTGATCAGGTTTCGATAGCCGTTATTGTTCTTCATCAGACCCCGTTATAACTCGGTTGATCTTCCTCATCGTATGAAGCATTTGTTCCAATTCCTCAAGCCCAATATGAGATGAGAGCTTCTGTACAATAGACTCATCAGCTTTGTTGATGAGCTCCGCATATTTTGTTCCTTCCTCTCCAAGAAGAATAAAGGATTCGCGCAGATTTTCTGGATTGCTCTTACGGATAATAAAGTGTCCAGCCTCCAATTTAGACAGCACCTGACTAACCGCGCTTTTGGAAATCGAAAAGGCTGATGCAATCTCATGAGCAGTCGTCCGCTCATTACGCATAATAAACAGCAGCGTATTTTCTTGTTGAACCGTTAAGTGATACTCATCTATTTGTTTAGCTCCCTTGTTATAAACCGTGAAATAATCTAGAAAAGCATCATTGAGCTCGTTCATAACTCTTCGGTATTCCGCAATCATATCAATTCCCTCCATAGCGGTAGTATTCACTTTCCTCAACTAGAATCAAATTCAGTTTCGTTGAATAAGTTCATTTTAGTTTAGTTAAGTTTACTTAACTATATAGATGGAGCACGTTATTGTCAATTCATTAATGGGGAAATTGATGAGGTTAAACGTCGATTCATGGAGTAAGCTGGTGATACCAGCATAAGATTGAGGGTTTTTATGGAAATAGATTCATGCTATACTGAATCCGTTACTACAGATGAGGAGGCTGAAACATGTTGATAAACAAGCTCGAGATATCGCTCTGTGCAAAGTCTTACCTATAAACAACGGCGGTTGTTTGTATAGAGCCAAGCATGCTTGAACCGCCTTCATCCGTGACGGTGAGATATGTTTATATTGAGACTTTGCCACCTTACTATCTAACTAATATAAGGGGTAGAGTTATCATGAAATATGTCAACGCGGACATTTTACCAAAAGAACTGCTAAAGGAAGTTCAGAAATATACGAATGGTGTCATGCTGTACATTCCGAAACGCGAGGAAGAACGCAAGGGATGGGGCACAAAATCCGGAAGCAGAAAGCTGCTGGCCTTTCGAAATCATGAGATTCGCAACAGATTTGCCGAAGGCGCAACAATAGAGCAGCTTATGGAGCAGTATTTCCTGTCCTATGACAGTATTAAGAAAATCGTATATACCAAGTTAAAATAGATGATTCAATGCGCAAGCCACATCAGATTTCGATCTGACGTGGCTTTTTATGGTGCGCCCGGCATGGGCGATAACTAGGCGGTGAAAGTCCGCTACAGGCTTGGCAGTAGGAACTGTTAGCTGAAGGCAAGGGTGTCCGTCGCGAGGCGGAATCTGAAGGAAGCCGGAGG